>JAVBMP010000129.1:0-9339 GCA_031552315.1 Desulfovibrionaceae bacterium
CCCACCTGGTCAAAGGAACTGGCATAGGCCACAGCGCCGTAGCGGGAAACCCGGCCATAGGTGGGTTTGAAGCCCACGCAGCCGCAAAGCCCGGCGGGCTGGCGTATGGAACCGCCAGTGTCGGAACCCAGCGAGCCAAAGGCCTGAAAAGCCGCCAAAGACGCGGCGGAACCCCCGCTGGAACCGCCCGGTATGCGGGTGACATCCCAAGGGTTTTTACTGGCCCCGAAGGCGGAAAATTCTGTGGTGGAACCCATGGCGAACTCGTCAAGGTTGGTTTTGGCAACCATAATGGCCCCGGCTTCTTCCAGCTTGTTCATTACCGTGGCGCTGTAAGGCGGGATGAAGTTTTCCAGCGTTTTGGAAGCGCAGGTGGTGCGCACGCCCTTGGTGCAGATAACGTCTTTTATGGTAAGCGGCACGCCCCACAGGGGCTTGTTTTCCATGTCCGCCCGGTCTTGCGCGGCGCTGGGGGCGTTTTCCAGCTCTTTGGCGCGCTTCAGGGCTTCTTCCGCGCAAACGGTGATGCAGGCGTTGATTTTGGGTTCCGTTTCCTGAATGCGCTTCAGGCAGGCCGTTGTGGCCTCTACCGGGCCAACTTCGCCCTGGGCCAGCTTGCGGCGTATTTCCAGCAATGAAAGCTTATATAGTTCGCTCATGAGTTTTCCTTTATGGCATGTTGCGCGTAGGCGCGTCTTTTTGCGGTTGCGGCGGCAAAATTACAGCGTGGGCGGCACTACAAAAAAAGTGCCCTGGCGCTTGGGGGCATTGGCAAGAATTTCATCGGCGGAAAGTTCTTTCAAGGCCACGTCCGCCCTGGGGGCGGCAACATGCAGCATGGGGGAATAAAGCGGTTCAACGGCGCTGGTATCCACCCGGTTCAAAATATCCATATACCCGACTATGGTGTTTATTTCTTCAGCCAGTCGGCCGACATCTTCCGGGGCAATGCTTATGCGGGCAAGACCGGCTGTTTTATTGACCAGTTCCGGGGTGATGGCCGCGTTATTCTTGGCGGGGTCAGACATTTGCGAATCCTTTAGCAAAGTTGTTGCAGGCCCGGATTTGAGCCGGGGTTTTTTCTCTGTACGAAAAAGCTGAAATAACATACAGTAGAGCGCGTTCACTTGCAATAAACTTATCAGGCAAAAAACCGATTCGGCAAAATTTTTTGCGCGTTTTACCCTTGAACCGCCTATTTTCAGGACAAAATAATGAAGCCCGCGAAAAGCGCCGCAACTTCCACCCCGGCCTTTAACCAAACCGGCCGCCCGGTCTCTACCCCAATTTCCCGCCCGGCGGACCGCTACTTCCGCCTGCTTTGTTCAGAGGCCGAAGCCCCGCTGGTGGAGGCCATGCTACAGGCCCAGGGCTATCGCTTTGAGCCGGAACCGTACTGGCCGCTGGCCCGCCGCCTTACAGCCGAACCGGCCCCCCTGGGCGGCAGTTTGGCCGCGCGTTTCGGGTACATTTATATTCAGGATCCGTCTTCCATGCTGCCGCCCCTGGCCCTGAACCCGGCCCCCGGCAGCGCCGTGCTGGACATGTGCGCCAGCCCCGGCAGCAAAACCGGCCTGCTGGCCCAGCTTGCCGGGCCGCGCGGCTTTGTGTTGGGCAATGAACCTTCCGCCAAACGCCTGGCCACCCTGCGCCGCAACCTTGAAGGGCTTAACCTGCTGCAATGCGGCACCACCACCCAGCCCGGTGAACATATACCCCTGCCCGGCAACCTGTGGGATCAGATTATGCTTGACCCGCCCTGCAGCGGCTGGGGCACGGTGGAAAAAAATCCCAAAGTGCTGGAACTGTGGCAGGGGGAAAAGGTAAAGCCGCTGGTGGGCCTGCAACGCCTGCTGCTGCGAGAGGCCACCCGCCTGCTGCGGCCCGGCGGCCGGCTGGTTTATTCCACCTGCACCACAAATGTAGAGGAAAATGAAGCCCAGGTTGACTGGGCCGTGAAGGAACTTGGGCTGGAAGCCCTGCCGCTTGAACCCTTTGACGGCTTTGAATTTGCGGAGCCGGAATTGCCCACCCCCGGAGTGCTGCGCGTGGCGGCAAATTCCCCGCGCGGTCAGGGCTTTTTTATCGCCGCCTTGCGCAAGGGCGGCCCCGCGGCATCCGGCGTTACACCACTTTCTGGCCTGGCTTCTGAGGGAGCCAACGGACAGACAGGGGGGCAGACAGGGGGGCAGGCAGGGGGGCCGGCAGGCGGCCCGGTTTTAAAAGCGGCCCCCGTTTCAGGCGCAACCCCGGCCCCGGCGGCTCTGGCCCAACAGGCCTTGTCTCCAAAATCTTTGGACGGCCCGCTTGCCGATTCCACCCTGTTGCCCCCCGGTTTGCTGGCCGAGCAAAACGGCTTCCTGTGGTTTTATCCGGCCCCGGCGCTGGAAATTCTACCGCCGGATTTCGTCTGGCGGCCCTTTGCGCTGGGCAAGGCCACGCGCAATTTTCGCCCCATGCTGGCCCTGCACGCCCTTATGCCGTCATTGGCAGAGGCGCGCAAACGCGGCGCGGGCATTATGGAAGTGGATGATCCGGCCCCGGTGCTGGCCCTGCTTTCCGGCCAAAGCCTGAAGAATGCCAACGCGGCGGATGAACTGGGCCTGTATTTTCGCGGCCTGCCCCTGTGCCGCCTGCGCAACCGGGGCGGACGGGCCTGCCTGGCAAAATAGAATTAATGCCTCCGGCGGGCAGGGGCCCCGCACGCCATAGGGCCCTGCACCCCGCCAAAGGGCATCATGCCCTTTGGAAACCCCAATAATTTGCACAATGGCCTTTTTGCCCTTTTACTGCGTCGTGCTTCATCCCGCGCGAAGGTCATATATGCTTGAATATACTCCCTCCGCACGGAACTTGCACTCCTTGTAAAAGAACAAAAATTCTCATTGTGCAACGGCCTCAATCTATTAGCCCCACCCCAATAATGGGGATTGCAAAGGGGGTCACCCCCTTTGCCGGGGGTATGGGGGCAGCGCCCCCATATTTTTTAACTTCCCACCACTTTTTCTGAACTGCCCGGCGTGGTAGATCGTTGCTGCACCACTTTGGAACCTGCCGGCACGTCATAGGTTATCCACACATTACCGCCGATTATGCTGTTTTGTCCTATAGTTACGCGGCCAAGTATGGTAGCTCCGGCGTAGACGGTGATGTTGTCTTCCAGGATGGGGTGGCGTTCACGTCCTTTTACCAGTGTTCCGTCATCTTCTTTGGGGAAGGACAGGGCCCCAAGGGTAACGCCCTGGTAAAGGCGGCAGCCCCGGCCTATGATGCAGGTTTCGCCTATGACAACGCCTGTGCCGTGGTCTATGAAGAAGTTTTCGGAAATTTGCGCGCCGGGGTGAATATCTATGCCGGTGCGCGAGTGTGACATTTCGCTGATGATGCGCGGGATAAGCGGCACTTTGGCGCGGTAAAGCTCGTGCGCTATGCGGTGGTGCAGCATGGCCTGAATGGAGGGGTAGCAGAAGATGGTTTCCCCCGGGGTTTTGGCCGCCGGGTCGCCTTCATAGGCGGCTTGCACGTCAGAGGCCAGCAGGCAGCGGATGCGGGGCAGGGCCTTCATGAAGGCGCGGGCCTGTTCCTGCGCTTGCGCGGCGTAGTCTTCTTCCCGCGGGTTTTCAAGGCCGGAGCTGAAAAGGTGGCCGCGCAGGATTTGCGCTTCCAGCAGGCGGTATATGGAATCAAGGTTGGCGGCCATGTGGTAGCGCAAAGATTCCGGCGCGATCTGGGCGCCGTAAAAACCGGGGAACAGGGCGGCCCGCAAGCGGGAGACCAGTTCTTCCATGGCTTCCAGCGAGGGCATGGGCGAAAGCGAGGCCCCAGCCATGCCTTCGCAGGCTTCGGGGCGGCAAAGCGCGTCAACAATGGAATCCAGTTCCGGCAGGCTGTGCGGCAGTTTGTTGTTCATATAAGGCACCTTGTGGTTATTGCGGTTTTGCGGCAAGCGGGCGCAAGTGGAAGGCGCGGCCTGCCTCTACTGCAAATTACAGCTGAAATAATTTTTTATTCGAGGCCGTTGCACAATGGCCTTTTTGCCCTTTTACTGCGTCGTGCTTCGTCCCGCGCGAAGGTCATATATGCCTGAATATACTCCCTCCGCACGGAACTCGCACTCCTTGTAAAAGAACAAAAATTCTCATTGTGCAACAGCCTCATTCGGCAAACAGCGCGGTAGAAAGGTAGCGTTCCGCCGTATCACAGGCTATTGTGACAATGCGTTTTTTGGCGTTTTCCGGTCTGGCGGCCAGTTCAAGGGCGGCCATGGCATTGGCCCCGGAAGAGATGCCGCAGAAGATGCCTTCTTCCCGCATCAGGCGGCGGGCCATTTTTATGGCGTCCGCCCCGGGCACGGTCATTACGCCGTCCAGAACGCTTTGGTCAAGCACCGGCGGGATGAAGTTGGCGCCAATGCCCTGAATTTGGTGCGCGGCGGCCCGGCCTGCTGAAAGCAGTGGGGATTCCGCCGGTTCCACAGCGTAGACCTTCAGGCCGGGGTTCATTTCCTTCAAATAGCGCCCGGCCCCGCTTATGGTGCCGCCGGTGCCGAAGGCGCTTACAAAAATGTCTATTTTACCGCCACAGGCCTGCCATATTTCCGGCCCGGTGGTGCGGTAATGGGCCTCTCGCCCGGCCATGTTACGGAACTGATCCGGCATGAAAGCGCCGGGGTTGGCGGCCAAAATCCTTTCCGCCTCGGCCAGGGCTTCTTCCATACCGCCGGCGGCGGGCGTAAGCACCAGTTCCGCCCCCAGGCCGCGCAAAAGGTTTTTGCGTTCCGCGCTCATGCTTTCCGGCATGGTAAGGATAAGGCGGTAGCCGCGCAGCGCCGCCATAAAGGCCAGGCCTATGCCGGTGTTCCCGCTGGTGGATTCCACAATAAGGCCGGGGGTGGCGGCATGCGGGCGCAAAAGGCCGCGCGTTTCGGCATCATCCAGCAGGGCCTTTGCCAGGCGGTCTTTGATGGAAGAGCCGGGATTGAAGTATTCCAGCTTCATGGCAACCGTGGCCGGGCACCCCAGGCTTTGCGGGATGACGCGCAGCTCTTGCAGGGGGGTGTTGCCTATAAGATTTTCCGCTGTATGGCTTATTGTGGGCATGGTCAGGCTCCGTTTGAAAATATGAAAACGGATATTAAATGATAAAACGGCAGAGGGCAAGGGCTGCGTTGCGCCAGCCGAGGCCGTTGCACATTGGCCTTTTTGCCCTTTTACTGCGTCGTGCTTCGCCCCGCGCGGGGAACTCTGCGGAAGGAAAATCCCCCGCAGTTTGCACTTGCGGGGGATTGCTGGAATGTTATGTTGTGCCGGGACGCGCCGGTTTTGCCTTGCTTTGCGGGCGGGGCAAAACCTTATGAACCTTTATGAGCATGGCGCTTGCCGGTTATTTTGACAATGGACGCGGGGGTTACGCTGCGCGGTAGCGCTATAGCCGTTTGAAACCCATGCCGGCTTTATGGTATTTTCGCTTTGAGACTGCCGTTTAGCGGCTGGCAAAGCCGATTGTCGCTTAGCGGCTGGCAAAGCCGATTGTCGCTTAACGGCGGGCAAGGCCGATTGTCGCTTAACGGCGGGCAAGGCCCGCCTGCGGCAACCTTGCGGGCGTTGCGCTTTGCTTCACAACGCCAGAGCATTTCATCCGGATAGATGATTCAATGACGAAATGCCCTAAATTTTTTGCATAATCCAGATAGCCCGGCCGATGATGTGCTTGGAATGGTCGTTCAGCGGCAGGGTTATTTCCGGGTGTTCCGGGTTTTCTGACCGCAGAATTACCCGGTTGTTTTGCGTATCAATGAACACGCGCTTGATACAGATGCCCTCATAAGGCAGGACAATGCCGAACAGTTCACCGGAAACCAGGCGTTTTTGGGTGGTATCAAGCCCCACAAAGGCGCCTTTGTGAATGTGCGGTTCCATGCTTGCGGCATCTATGCGCACCACATGCAGCCCGTTGTGGGCAAAAGACATGGGTATGCTGAGCTTGCCTATGCTCATTTTGGAAGATTCCTCTTCCGTATCCGCCAGCGTGGAATAAACGGAAACAACGACGTTTTTGGCATCCGGCTCGCCGTACTGCGCCGTTTCCTCAAACAGATACCCCATTGGAGCGTCAACCGGGGTGTAGCCATGTTCTGTGCGCAGATACATTGGCCCGGTGCCCTGTTTAAGCCAATCGGGGTTGAGGCCAAACTGCTCAAAGAGTTTCATATACCATTCCGCCGGTACAGAATTGCGGCGTTTGGCATCTGAAATGCTTGACTGGCGTATATCCAGCACCGCGGCCAGTTCCATTTGGGTTCTGGTATTGGTGGCGAGTTTTATGCGCTCAAAGATTTCTTCAAAGTTGATCACTGTGTTCTCCTAAAGGTTTTCTACCGCCATGGTATTTATTTTTTGGTAGTTCAGGCTAATTACCCCTTTCCATTGCGCATATATAAAACCTTTTCCTGACTAATCAAGTCCAATATCTAAAATATTTTCAAAATATCGTAACTATAATATCTAACAAGCTTTTCTCCGAAATAAAGTGTACCTTACAATATGCATATTATTTCCACTTGGCAAATATTATTTGCGGCAATATGCTTAAAAAAAGACATCCAACTTAATAACAGCGCCAAGTGACTTGATAATTATTCTGCAATATTTTTTTTAAAACAAGGTAAACAGCCCGTTTTCAGCAAAGAGCTTCAGGCATAAACGCAAGAAGCGCCGCTACCAATTTGCCTGTGTTTTAACGCGCTTGCCGCGCGGCTTGCGGCAAATTGCATATTTCCGCAAGCCGCATGCGCGGGCTGTCTATAAGCGCTTACCGTATAAAGCCTGACGCGCCAGGGTATATTTGGGCCATTGCACAATGGCCTTTTTGCCCTTTTACTGCGTTGTGCCCATGTTCCGTAGTCCCGCGCGAAGGTCATATATGCTTGAATATACTCCCTCCGCACGGACCTCGCACTCCTTGTAAAAGAACAAAAATTCTCATTGTGCAATGGCCTCATATTACTGCAAATAGCGCAAAAAGCTGCTTTTAGGGTCCATAACTATGCGCGTATTTTCTTGCAGGGCGTTTTTATAGGCCTGCATGCTGCGGATAAAATCATAAAAATCTGGTGATTTTTTGATGGCTTCCGCAAAAATGCGAATGGATTCCGCATCCGCCTCGCCCATGGTAACCTGGGCCTTCTGGCGGGCTTCCGCCAAAAGTATTACCTTGTCGCGGTCGGCGGCGGAACGGATTTTGGTAGCTTCCTCAACGCCTTCGGAACGGTATTGTTCCGCCTGGCGCTTGCGTTCTGCCTGCATGCGCTTGAACACGGCCTTCTGGTTGGCTTCCTGCAAGTCTGCCCGTTTTATGCGCACGTCTACAATTTCAATGCCATAGGCCTTGCTCAGCTCATTGCTTTTTATTTTTACCGTGTCCATAATTTCCTTACGGCCGGAAGAAATAACGTCTGTGAACTCATACAGGGCCAGGGTGGCGTGCAATTGGGCGTAAACAATCTGGCGCAGGGCGTCCGGGGCGCGGCTTACGGAATGGAGCGAGGTGTAAAAAAGCAGCGGGTCGGAAATGCGCCAGCGCACGTAGTTGTCCAGCACCAGGCTTTTGGTGTCTTTGGTAAGGGCCGCCGGGGAGTTGAAATCATAGTTCAGCACCCGGGAGTCAAAAGAGATGACGTTTTGGATGAAGGGCAGCTTGAAGTGCAGGCCCGGCCCAAAAGTTTCCTTTTTAGGTTCACCCAGTTGCAGAACAATGGCCTTTTGGCGTTGATCCACAATGAACATGCTTTGTGAACCTATAAGAAGCACTAAAAATACCGCCAGTGATACGGCTATGAGTTTCTTTTCCATTATTTTGTCCCCTTTTCAGGCGCGCGCCCGGTGTTGGGCAGACGGTCAAGCGGCAGGTAGGGCACTATTGGCCCGGCGCCCTGTTGCGGCATAATAATTTTTTCCAGCGCGGGGGAAGAAAGTATTTCTTCCAGGGCTTCCAGGTAAAGGCGCTTGCGGGTAACTTCCGGCGCTTTTTCATATTCTGTCAACATGGAAAGGAAACGCGCGGCCTCGCCTTCCGCCCGGCGCACCACAGAAACCTTGTAGGCTTCCGCCTTGTTCAGTATTTCTGCCGCTTCACCGCGGGTTTTGGGTATAATTTCGTTTTGGTACACTTCCGCTTCATTTATGCTGCGGTTTTTGTCCTCACGGGCGCTGGTAACGTCTTTTACCGCTTCCTCCACTTCCTTGGGGTGCTGCACGGGCTGCATCTGCACGGAATTTACAACTATGCCCGCGCCGTAACTATCCAGAATAGATTGCAAAAGCTCTTGCGTGTCCGCTTCTATCTGGGCGCGGTCATCTTTAAGGATAACGTCTATTTTTTTGCCGCCAACCACGGTGCGCATGGCGGCAATGGCCGCGTTGCGCACTGTATCTGACTGGCCGGTGCGGGTTTGCAGCATGTCCACGTTAAACAGGAAGTCTTCCGGGTTTTTTATAAGGTACTGGACGCTGAATTCCACGTTGACGATGTTTTCATCGCCGGTAAGCATAGAGGCTTCTTCCGTGCCCTTGGTGCCGATTTTTTCCATGCGCAGGGCGCGCACTTTGGGCATTTCCACGCTTTCTATGGGGTAGGGAAGGTGGTAATGCGGGCCGGGGCCAACCTGGCGGTTGAACTTGCCGAAACGCAGAATGATGCCTTCTTCGTCCGGGTCTACAATAAACACGCCGGAACCAAGCCAGGCAAGGAAAAGCAGGCCAAGGGCGATTTTGAAAACCGGCAGGCGGAAGGTGAAGCTTTCACCAAACGGGTTGCGCAGCTTGCCGCCCCCGCCATTGCCCCCGCCGCCACGGTTGTCTTTGCCGCCGCCGCCCCCGTTTCCAGGGCGGTTCAAATCCCAGATGCCGCGCTTGTCTTCTTCTTGCTGTTCATCATTTTGCAAGCCGTTTTGGCCGTTACCCGGCTGTTTTTTATCCTGTGCGTCCGGTTTGGGGGCGTAGCCCTGGCGCCGGCGTTTTTCTTGCAGTTTGTCCCAATCCCAGTTCATAAAACCTCCGTATGCTATTGCGCTTATGACATTTTCGCTTTGAGATTGTCGCTTAACGGCGGGCAAAGCCCGCCTGCGACAATCTCGCGGGCGTTGTTGCGCTTCGCTTCACAACGCCAAAGCATTTTATCCGGATAGATAATTTAAATGACAAAATGAGTTAAATTAAATACATGTAAAGCGGAGTATGAAGTTTTGTTATGACTACTCCCTGCCGATCAAAATAAGCTCGCTGCCCTGAGACCTGGGCAGGGTCGGGTCAGAGTTTATTTCCATTTACTCACCCTGCAGAA
>JAVBMP010000008.1:0-8146 GCA_031552315.1 Desulfovibrionaceae bacterium
CTTCGGTCGATTGCTTCATGTCAAAAGACATGGAGCTGGCTGAAAACTCTATTCTCCCGACTCGCTATTCACTTGTAAAAGAACCATTTTTCTCGCCGCCGGTTCAAACCCTCTTGGAGTGTTTTCCCTCAGCGCAGACGAACCTTATAAGCTTAAACCGTTTTCGCTGTCAAGAAGAATTTTTGTTTTTTTCAATTTTTTTTGCGGCCCGTTCAGGGCGCCTTTTGAAAAAACTCATTCCCTCGTCGCGAAGTGGTCTTATGCACCCGTTGGCCCAAACTGTCAAGCGCAAACGTAAACTTTTTTTGTTTTATTTTTTTAGGCTACAAAATCAGCATGCTACGCGCTATCTTTTCTTCTCTCTTATCTGGCGCCGCTCTTCATCCAGCACAAAGCGGATGATTTCTTCACGGTCTTTTTCCTGAATGCGGTCAAAGCCCATGGCCCATGCGCCGCCTGGCAAGGCGCGCAGCGCCCCGGCGGCAAAGACCACGCGCAGGGGGAAGTCTGAAAGTTGCAGGGCCGCTTCCAGCCAGACGCCTTCCGCCAGGCGGCCTGCTGTTGCCGGACCTGGCACGGAAAATTCCACCCCGTTACCGCCTATAAGGGTTACCCTGATCTGTTCCGGAAAAAGTGATTGCAGGTTTTCGCCTTGCAGCTGGGCCAAGATTGCGTCCAGCTTGTTATCCATTTCCAGCAAAAACTGCGTAAGGGCTTCCGGCAGGCGGGCCTGTTCCAGCTTGACCCGCGCCAGGCCCCCGGAATGCGCCACCCCCCGGAACAGGGCTTCATCCGGGCCTTTAAGGAAGCGAAAACGCCCGGAAAGAACGCATTCTACCCGGGCGAATATTTGCGCGGCTTCAGGCATGCCTAAAACTCTTCATCCGCCAAGTCCAGGCGCATGGCCCCCACGGGGCAGACACGGGTACAGATGCCGCACGCGGTACAGCGGTCTTTATCAAAAAACACCTTGCGGGTTTCCAGGTCATTACCCAGGGCCACGGCCGGGCACATGCCGGTGCAAAGCCCGCAGTGCATGCAGGCGTCTTCATCACGCGAAATGCGCTGGGCGGCGGAACTTATGTCTATGCCCTGCTCTTTCAGGTACTTCACCGCCTGCCGCCAGTTATCTTCCAGCCCTTCTATTTCCAGGGTAAGGTGCCCTTCCTTGCGCGGGGTTATCTGGGCCTTCACAATGCTGAAGGTAAGGTCAAACTGCCGCACCAGGTGGCAAATAACCGGGCTGCCCGAATTTTCCGGCGGGAAGCTCAGGTGGATGATTTTACGGAAGCCCTTGGCCCGTTTGCCCGCGCCGTTTTCTTTTGTTTCCATATCCGCTCCGCTATTGTTTGGCGGTTGTTTTGTTGAAATCTTCCCTCAAGCGCCTGCCGGCAGCCTTGCCGCTAGAGCAATTTACGATTGAAATGAGTGAATTGCTCCGCAAGGATTTGTCTTCAAATCCTTGCCGCGGAATAGTCGTAGGCGAGCTTTGCTCGCCGTTAAGCGACTATTTCAAGCGTAAACCACTCTAGGGGTTGCTTTGCAAAAACTTTTTGGCCTGCCCGGCTTCCATGCTTTTGGGGTACGCGGTTACCAGTTCATTCAGGCGCACCTTGCCGGCATCTTTACGCCCGGCAGCATAAAGGGCCATGCCCTGCTTTAGCATGGCGCTTTGGTATTTACTGCTGCCCGGGAAATTTTCCAGCACATTGTTGTAGGCCAGGGCGGCCCTGGAATAGTCTTTAAGGGCGTAATAGCATTCCCCCTGCCAGAAGTAGGCATTGCTGGTAAGGCTGTTGTTGGGGTAAGCTTTTACAAATTCATCAAATATTTTGACGCCTTCTGAGTAACGTCTGGAACCGAAGGCCCGGGTGCCGGAATCATACAGCGCGGCAATGCGGTCGCTTTCTCCCCCGCTGGCCCCGGATGTTGATGCTTCTGCCGTGCCGGGTTGAACGGGCGCTGGCGTGGGCGTATAGCCGGCAGAAGAGGAATCCAGCGGGGGAACCTTCATACCCAGATCGGCGGACATTTGCCGCATGGCGGCTTCCAGTTGGGCTACCCTGGCGTCAAGGTTGCCGCCGCCCGCCCCGCCTGCCAGCTGGCCTTTGATGGTGTCCAGATCTTGCCGCATGGATTGCATTTGCGCCCACATATCCGCCTGACTGCTCAGGTTGCCTGAACCTCCGGCAGCGCCGCCGGCGGAAAGCGCCTTAAGCTGCTGGTCGTGCTGATCCACTTTTTGGTAAAGGGCGTTAAGGTCAGCCGTGCTGCCGCTGCCAGCCGGGTTGTTTGAGGGCACGCAAGCGCCCATGGTCAGGCCAAGGGCCGCCAGAAGGGCCAAACCTGTTTTTTTCATCTGAATTCTCCTTATATATACGCGCAAAATATTTCCATAGCCGGTTAATCCGCTTGCCGCTTACCGGGGCTTGCCAGTCGGCCAATTTGTCCTGGCCGCGTCTTTTTCCGGCGGCAGGGGCGGCATGGAGCGCTTGCGCCCGACAAAGATATAAATAAGCCCGCCCAGGCAGGGCAACAGCGTGTTTAATGAAATCCAGCCCATTTGCTCCTGCGGCGTGTTGAAGCGCCGGGTGCCGGAATGCCAGATGCCCCAAATGTTGGGCAGCATGGGCAAAAGCAGCAGCACGCAAACAAGCCATAGCGGAGCGCCGGGTATGAGATTTCGCAACACGTCAAGATTCATCGCCATTTTTTATCCTTATTTGTGCTATCAGCTATTTGTTACGCCACATATGCAGCAATACCCCGAACACCCCGCAACAGATGGCAATATCCGCCACGTTGAAGGCCGGCCAGTGCCAGCTGCCCAGGTAAAAATCCAAAAAATCCACCACATGCCCGTAGCGGATACGGTCAACAAGGTTGCCAGCCGCCCCGCCCAGAATCAGGCCAAGCGAGGCAAAAAACAGGGGTTTTTCACTTTTTTCCGTCCGGGCTATGAAAAAGATGATGGCCGCGGCCAGCACCGCCGCCCCGCCAAACAGCCACAGCTGCCCGCCGTTTTCCATGCTGTTCATAAACCCGAAGGCCGCGCCCCGGTTGTGCACGCGCACCAGGTTGAAAAAACCGGGGATCATCTCCACGCGCTGCCAAGGGTCCAGCCCGGCCACCACCAGATACTTGGTGAACAGGTCAAGCCCCAGCACAGCGGCGGCCGCGCCAAGCAGTATGCTAAAACGTTTACGCATCGCGCTCATTGTTATTCCGCCGGTTTGAAGCCGGTTTCATGCAGCACGGCGGTGCAGCGGGGGCAGCAATCGGCAAAATTGGGGTCTGTGCCCAGTTCCGCGCTGTAAATCCAGCAGCGGCTGCACTTTTCGCCTTCGGCCTTTTGCAGGGCCAGGCGCAAACCTTCAAGCCCTTCCGGCAATTCTTCCGGCGCAATGGCGTCTGCCCCGGCTTCAGAAAGCGGCTTCAGCAGAAGCTGGGAAACTATGAATACCGCGCGCAGGTCTGTTTTCAGCCCTTGCAATTCCTTCAGCAGGGCTTCCGGCAAATACAGGGTCAGGCGGGCATCCAAAGAATGGCCCACTGCCCCGCTTTTACGCAACGGTTCCATGGCCTTTGTTACAGCGGCGCGTATTTCCAGCACTTTTTGCCACAGGGCGCGTTCCTTTGCCGTAAAATCAAAGGCCGCGAGATCCGGTTCCGCAGATGCGAAAACCGTGCTGCCGCCGCCGCTTTGGGCGCGCAGCCCTTCATTCAGGTGCTGGAACACCTCTTCCGCCGTGAAGGAAAGCACCGGGGCCATGCCGCGCATCAGCATGATCAGAATGTAGTAAAGCGCGGTCTGGGCGGAACGCCGTTCCCGGCTTTTGGGCGCGAAGGAATAGAGGCGGTCTTTCAAGGCATCCAGATAAAAGGCCGAAAGGTCGGTTACGCAAAGGTTGTGCAAGGTGTGGAATACCTTGTGGAATTCAAATTCCGTATACGCGTCGCGGGTTTTTTGCGCGGCCTGCGCGGCCAGGTCAAGCGCGAAGCGGTCAAAGGGGTCAAGTTCCGCAAAGGGCATAATATCCGTTGGTTCAAACGCGCTGAGGTTGCCCAGCAGGTAACGGCAGGTGTTGCGTATTTTGCGGTAGGCATCCACCTGGCGGTTCAAAATTTCATCAGAAATTTTAATGTCCTCGCGGTAGTCCACAGAGGCCACCCACATGCGCAGAATTTCCGCGCCGTGCTTGTCTATTACTTCCTGCGGCAGAATGGTGTTGCCCAAGGATTTGGACATTTTTTTGCCTTCCCCGTCCACCACATAGCCGTGGGTAAGCACGGCCCGGTAGGGGGCCTGCCCGCGAATGCCCATTGCGGCCAGCAGGGAACTGTGGAACCAGCCCCGGTGCTGGTCTGACCCTTCAAGGTACAGGTCGGCCGGGAAGGCGCATTCCTTGCGCTTTTCCAGTACAGCCGCCCAGCTGGTGCCGGAATCGAACCAGACGTCAAGGATGTCTGTTTCCTTTTTCCATTTGGCGGCCCCGCAATGCGGGCATTTGTGGCCGGCGGGAACAACTTCTTCCAGCGGGGCTTCAAACCAGTAGTCGCAGCCCCGTTCATGCGCGGCAAAGCGGTCGGCCATTTCATCGTTCCATTTCTGGTCTGTCCAGGCCTCGCCGCAAGCTTCGCACAACAGGGCCACAATGGGCACGCCCCACAGGCGCTGGCGTGAAATGCACCAGTCCGGGCGGTTTTCTATCATTTGGTAGATGCGCTCCTCACCCCAGGCGGGTATCCAGCGCACGTCATTCTTGATGGCCTTGAGCGCCTTGGCCCGCAGTTCATTTTTGTCCATGCCGATGAACCACTGGGTAGTGGCGCGGAAAATTACCGGCTGCTTGCAGCGCCAGCAATGCGGGTAGGAATGGGCAAGGTTGGCCTTGTGCAAAAGGTTGCCCACGCGCTCCAGTTCCTCAATCACCTTGGGGTTGGCTTCAAACACGCTTAGCCCGGCGAAAATTTCAACGCTGTCAAGGTAGCGGCCTTCGTCATTCAGGGGGGAATACACTTCCAGCCCGTATTTCAGGCCCACTTCATAGTCTTCCCGCCCGTGGCCGGGGGCGGTGTGCACGCAGCCCGTGCCCGCGTCCAGGGTGACGTGTTCACCCAGAATAAGCAGGGATGCGCGTTTATAGAAGGGGTGGCTTGCCTTCAGGCCTTCCAGCGCGGCCCCTTTGAAGCGGGCCAGAATTTTGCTGCCTTCCCAGCCAAAGGTGGCGGCGCAGCTTTCCAGCAGGGCCTCGGCCAGCACGTATTGCTTGCCCGCGTGTTCCGCCAGGACATAGTCAAATTCCGGGTGCAGGGCCACGCCCATGTTGTCCGGCAATGTCCAGGGGGTGGTTGTCCATATCACCACATAGGCGTTGGCGGGGTCGGCTTCCGGCACGCGCTTTTTCAATTCCGGGTCGGTCAGGGGGAAGCGCACGTAAATGGAAGGCGACTTGTGGTCATAATATTCCACTTCCGCCTCGGCCAAAGCGGTGCGGCAGGAACAGCACCAGTAAATGGGCTTTTTGCTGCGCTGCACGGAACCTTTGGCCATAAAGCGCCCCAGTTCCCGCGCGGTGGCGGCTTCATATGAAGGGTGCATGGAGGCATAGGGTTCATCCCAGGTGCCGAACACCCCAAGGCGCTTAAATTCCTTGCGCTGAATATCAATATATTTGGCGGCGTATTCCCGGCAAAGCTTGCGCACCACATGGGGGGGCAAATCTTTTTTCTTTTGCCCCAGGCTTTGTTCCACCTTCAATTCAATGGGCAGGCCGTGACAGTCCCAGCCCGGTACATATTCCGCGCGCAGGCCTTGCAGGTTGCGCGACTTTATCACTATATCCTTTAATATTTTGTTCAGCGCGGTGCCCAGGTGGATGTTGCCGTTGGCGTAGGGGGGGCCGTCATGCAGCACATATTTGCCCTTGCCGCTTTTTGCCGCCGCGTCTATCATGGCCTGATAGCTTGCGTTATCTTCCCAATATTTCAAGGTTTGCGGCTCACGCTGGGTAAGGTTGGCCTTCATGGCGAAGGAGGTTTCCGGCAAGTTCAGGGTGTTTTTATAGTCGCTCATATATGTGCTCCGTTTGACAGACGCGTTGATTATAAAGGTTATTGCCCGTTGAAACAGCGGGCAAGGGTTCTTGTTACATCAAATATTCATAAAGCTCAAGAAGGCCCCATAAGGCCAGGGCGGCGTAAAGCCCGGCCATGGCGTCGTCAAGCATTACTCCGAACCCGTCCGGGAAAAAATTTTCCACCTTTTTTATGGGCCAGGGCTTCAAGATATCAAAAAAGCGGAACAGCGCGAAACCGGCCAACAGGCCGGGCCAGCATTCCCACAAGGAACATGCGGCAACGCCCAGGGGCATAAGGGCAAGCCACTGGCCCAGCACCTCGTCTATTACGATGCAGCCCGGGTCTTTGCGGCCCAGCGCCCTTTCTGCCCGGCCGGCCGCCCAGGCCCCGCTTAAAAACACAAAGCCCAAGACGCCCAGCCGCCCCCAAAGGCCAAAGGGCAAAAACAGCCAGGGGGCAAGCAATACGGCCACGGCGGAACCACAGGTGCCGGGGGCCTTTGGGCTTAAGCCCGCCGGTTCAACCCGGCTGTAAAAAAGGGCCAGGCGGTCAATAATTTTTTCAGTTCGCATATTGTGCAATGGTCTCTATATTTTTACAGGTAACAGCGGCAAAAACGCCCGGCTTCCCTTTCCGTAAGCGGGGGCATGCTTTCCCGGCAGGGGGTAAACACTTTGGGGCAGCGGTTGGAAAACGCGCAGCCCGGCGGCCTGCCCCAGGGCGGGGGCACCACGCCGGGTATGGCGGGCAAGCGCCTGGCGCGGGCGGCCCCGGCGTCCCTGGCGTCCCTGGAATTCCTGGAGTCAAGGTCAAGACGGGGGCGGGAACGCAGCAACCCTTCCGTGTACGGGTGCAGCGGGTTTTGCAGCACAACCGCCGCCGGGCCGTATTCCACAACGCGCCCGGCGTACATAACCGCAACCCGTTGCCCGTGGCGGGCCACCAGATCAAGGTCATGCGTTATAAGCAGCAATGCGCCGGACAAAGACGCCACCAGTTCCTGCATCAGGCCCAGAATTTGCCCTTGCAGGCTGGCATCCAGCGCGGTGGTCGGTTCATCGGCAATCAGCACGCGCGGGCGGCATATCAGGGCAGACGCTATCATCACCCGCTGGCGCATGCCGCCGCTAAGCTGGTGGGGAAAGGCCCGGTAGCGTTCCGCCGGGTTGGGTATGCCCACCCGGCCAAGCAGGTCAATGGCCCGCTGTTTCGCTTCAGAACGGGAACACAGGCCATGCAGCAACAGCCCTTCCGCCACCTGGTCGCCTATGCGCAGCACCGGGTTAAGGGCTGTCATGGGGTCTTGAAAGACCATGCCCACGCTGGCCCCGCGCACCTTTTCCAGTTCCTTTTCGCTAAGGGCCAGCAAGTCAACCGGGGCGTCAACACCTGTTTCGCCTGTTCTGCCTGCGCCGCCTGTTTCGCCAGGCCCGCCAGGCCCGCCAGGCCCGCTGGAACCGCGCCCGGCCGCCGGATAAAGCCAGGCGTTGCCGGAAACCACCCGTGCGGGCGGGGAAGGCAAAAGGCGCAACAAAGAAAGGGAGGCAACGCTTTTCCCGCAGCCGGATTCCCCCACCAGGCACAAGGTTTCCCGCGCGTTCAGGGTAAAATCTATGCCTTCCACCGCAAGGTGGAAGCCGCGCGGGCCTTCAAAGCCCACCGCAAGGTTACGCGCTTCAAGCAATGGTTCGGGGGGCTGGTTTTCCGGGTTGGCTGGCATGCTTGTCCTTTCATTTTACGTTATCGAATTGACTTACAAGACGATAAAAACTTTTTCAAGGCCAAAATTTGCCGCATATTGAGGCCGTTGCACAATGAGAATTTTTGTTCTTTTACAAGAAGTGCCACTATCCCGTAGTTCCGTGCGGAGGGAGTATATTCAAGCATATATGACCTTCGCGCGGGACTACGGAACATGGGCACAACGCAGTAAAAGGGCAAAAAGGCCATTGTGCAATGGCCTCAGCTTAATGACAAACCCCGCAAGGCCGGGTTTTGTAAAGGCACGCCCGCTCCGGCGCTTTACGGCGGCAATGAATGCCGCCTACGCCTGCGCGGCGGGCTG
>JAVBMP010000082.1:0-37656 GCA_031552315.1 Desulfovibrionaceae bacterium
CCTTTTTGCCCTTTTACTGCGTCGTGCTTCATCCCGCGCGAAGGTCATATATGCTTGAATATACTCCCTCCGCACGGAACTCGCACTCCTTGTAAAAGAACAAAAAATCTCATTGTGCAATGGCCTCACTTTCATAAAAAACTTTTGTCCTTTGTCAAAGAACAAATTTTTTTTTAACAACGCTGTCTATGAAAAGCGGCTTAAAAATGCCCTTGCGGGAATGATGCGAATGAATACGCCCGGCTGGAAATTTTGCCTTCAACGCGTTGAAATGGCATTCGGCGGCAAGCGGCGCGGCAAAGTGGATTTTCTTCACAATTCCAAATTGCCCAGAGCGGAAACTTGTGGTATGAGGGCGCTGCACAAAAATATTTTCGGAGCCGCCAATGAAAGACCTTAAAGCCATGTACCGCACCCTGTTGCGTGACGAATTTCCTGAAAGCATAGCGCTGGAGCTGGGCAACCAGCGTCTGGTATATAAAAAACGCAACTGGAACCTTGAAGGTGAGGTAAAGGGCCTGCGTTATGGAGAAAACCCCGACCAGCCCGCCGCGCTTTACGCCCTGGCGGAAGGCAGCCTTGAAGTGGGCGGCCTGCGCTTTCGCGGCCCCGGCCAGGGCATTGTCTCCGCCCTTACGGAAGGGCAGATGTTGCAGGCCGGCAAGCACCCCGGCAAGACCAACCTTACGGACGTGGACAGCGGGGTGAACATTCTGCAATACCTGCATGAACGCCCGGCAGCGGCCATTTTGAAGCACAACAACCCCTGCGGCGCGGCCTGGGCCTCCAAATTGCCGGGCGGCGGGCAGGAAGGCATGGCAAAGGTGCTGGAAAAGGCCTTCTGGTGTGACCGCATTGCCGCCTTTGGCGGGGCCGTGGTCTTTAACCGCCCGGTGGACAAAGACGCGGCGGAAATTATTGACGGGGCCTATTTTGAAGTGGTGGCCGCGCCGGATTTTGAACCCGGCGTGGTGGAAATTTTGAAAAAGCGCAAAAACCTGCGCATCTTCCACTTGCCCGCCCTGGGCAGGCTGGATGAACTGGCCCAAACCCCCTTCCTTGACATCCATTCCTTGGCGGATGGCGGCCTGGTGCTGCAACAATCCTTTATGAACCGCATCCGTTCCGTGCATGATTTCATCACGGCCACGGCGGAAAAGGACGGGGTGATCGTCAGTTCCCGCGCCCCTTCCAAAGACGAGGCGGAAGATTTGCTCTTCGCCTGGGCGGTGGAAGCGGGGGTAACCTCCAATTCCGTCATCTTTGCCCGCCACGGGGCCACAATAGCCATTGGCGCGGGCGAACAGGACAGGGTAGGCTGCGTGGAACTGGCGGTTTACAAGGCCTATACCAAATATGCCGACCGGCTGGCCTTTAAAGAAACCGGGCTTTCGCTGTATGAACTGCGCCTGAAGGCGCAAAAAGACGCCGAGGCCAAAGCGGCTTATGAGGATATTGACCGCCGCACGCAGGAAGCCAAAGGCGGCCTTGCCGGCAGCGTAATGGTATCTGACGGCTTTTTCCCCTTCCGTGACGGGGTGGACGCCGCGCTTTGCCACGGGGTGGCGGCCATTGCCCAGCCCGGCGGTTCCTTGCGCGACCACGAGGTCATCATGGCGGTGAACGAGGCCTGCCCGCAGGCAGCCATGGTGTTCACAGGGCAGCGGTCGTTCAAACACTAGTAAGGGTGTGGGGAAACGCCGCCTGCCCATCCCCCCTCCCCGACAAGGGGGGCTTGCTGTGAAGGCCCTGCTTGCAAACCCCGGAACTGCGCGCAAAGGTTCATGCGGGCGCAAAAGTTTTTTGTTGGCGCGAAGTTTTTTCACCCGTTACACAGGATTTTATGCCTACAGCAATTATAACATTCCCCGGCCCCGGCTGCATTGTGGAGTTTCTTGAAGCAAACAGGGTTATTCAGGCCTATGTGCTGGAAAGTAGCGGCCCGCAATTGCGTCTTTACACCCTTGGCAAGCGTGAAACCAAAATGCCCGCGTCCCGGCTTTTGCCCTGGGCCGGCCCGGCCTACGGGCCTTCGGCCTCGCGTCAGGAAATGGATGAGCGCCTTGCCCTGCACCATGACAAACGCAAGGCCCTGACTGGCGAAATTGACGTGTTGCAGCTGTGGGAACTGGCCCAGGGTGAAATGGAAAAGGCCGATGTAAGCTGGTTTGCGGAACTCTTGTGGCCGGAAGCGGATATTGACCGCCTGGCCGCCTTGGGGCACGCGCTTTTGAACGCCAAAACGCATTTCAAGTTCAACCCCCCGCATTTTGAGATTTACCCGGCGGAACTGGTGGAACAGCGCCTGCAAAAGGCCGAGGCGGAACGCCGCACTGAAGAAGTGGTCAGCGCGGGCAGCCTGTTTTTGCGCAAGCTTTGGGATATTTCCAACAACCGCAGAGGCCCCCTTACAAACGCGGATTTGCCGCCGGAAGAAACCGCCAGCCTTATCCGCCGCATGATTCTGGCCCGCCTGGCGGACCCGGAAAGCACAGAATCGGACAGCCTGTGGAAAATGCTGATAAAAAGCCTGCCGGAAGAAACGCACCTGCCTCTTTTGCTGGCCATAGCCTGGGGCCTGAAACCCCCGCACTACAATTTCTGGCTGGACAGGGCGGACTATTCCCCGGCGGAAGACTGGGACGCCCCCTTTAAGGCGGAACAGGACGCGCTGGCCGCTGCCGTGGCCTCTGCCGCGCCTGCCCAAAATGAAGCGCCGCTTGTGGAAGGCGGATTCATCAGCATAGACCCTTCCACCACGCTGGATTGGGACGACGCCTTCAAGCTGGAAGCCCTTGGCCCGGACGCTGCGGGCCGGGGCCGTTTGCGCCTTAGCCTGGCCCTGGCCTGCCCCGCCGCCTTCTGGCCTTTCGGTTCTGCGCTGGATGAGGCCGTGGCCTACCGTTCCACCAGCCTTTACCTGCCGGAAGGTTCTTTGCACATGATGCCGCGCCGCCTCAGCCTTGAGCTTTTCAGCCTGAAAAGCGGCCCGGCCCTGCCCGCCCTGCTGGTGGAAATTGAAGTGGGCGAGGATGGGGAACTGTTCAGCGTTGCCCCGCGTCAGGCCTGGGTAAAAATCGCCGCCAATCTGGGTTATGAAATGGTGGAGGAAGTGCTGGACGGCAGCGAAGGCCCCGCTGGCCCGGATACTTCGGTTCCGGGTAATCCGGCCCCGGCCAGCCCGGCCAACCCGGCCCGGCCCTGGCAGGGCATGCTGCGGGCCGCTTCCGCCCTGGCTTCGGCCCTGCAAAAGCGTCGGGTGGAACGCGGCGCGGTGATTACTGAAAAGCCGGATCCGGCGGTGCGTCTGGAAGGGGGCGGCAATGAACCCCTGGTGCGCATGGAACCGGAAAAGGCCTGCCCGCTGGCCCAGAATCTGGTTGGCGAACTGATGATACTTTGCAATTCCGGCCTGGCCCAATGGGGGCTGGAACGCGGGCTGCCTTTGCTTTACCGCACGCAAGACGTGGCCCTGCCCAAGGAATTTGCCGGGGTATGGACAAGCGCTCCGGATATTTTTCGGGTAATCAAGGCCCTGCCGCCTGCCGGGCTGGAACTTGCCCCTCGGCCCCACGCCGGTTTGGGGGCCGCTGTTTACGCCACCTTCACCTCGCCCATGCGCCGCTATGTGGATTTGCTGAACGAGGCCCAGGTAATCGAATTTTTACGCTCCGGCCAGCCGCGCTTCAGCCCGGAAGCGTTGCAGGGGCAACTTCCCGCGCTGGCGGAACGCATATCCCTTACCGGGCAGGTGCAGCGCTTCCGCCCCCGTTACTGGAAGCTGCTTTACCTGCTGCAACAAAACCAGGGGGCGCGCGACGGCGGCAAACCCTGGTGGGAAGCCACTGTGCTGGAAGAAAACGACAATTTTGTGAACGTGAACCTTGACGCGGTGCAAATAACCCTGCGCACCCCGCGCAACCGCTTTGCGGAAAAGGTGTATCAGGGCCAGAGCATTGTGGTGCGCCTGGCCAAGATAAACCCGCTGCACAACGAGGTTCAGATAGTGGAAGCCATGGAAAATTGAGGCGTATAAACCTTATGAAAAAACTACTTGAATATAAATGGTATTTGGCGGCCCTGGCCCTGGTGCTTTGTGCCGTTGCGCTGGTTGTTGCCCTGCGCGGCGCGGCCCTGCCCCTTTGGGCCGGCCTGGCGGTGGGCGGGCTGGTAATTGCCGCCGGGTATATCATGGGCGCGGTGCCTTATGGCCTGCTTATAGCCAAAACATTTTGCGGCATAGACCCGCGCGGCGGGGGCAGCGGCAATATCGGGGCCACCAACGTCGCCCGTCTTTGCGGCGTCAAGTACGGGGTGGCCGCCCTGGCCTGTGACGTGCTGAAGGGCGCGTTTTCCGTTCTGCTGGCCCTGTATGCCCCGGCCATTATTTGTGAAGGCACGCCCCTCAACCCGGTCTGGCTGGCAAGCCTGGCCGGGTTTGCCGCTCTTTTGGGGCACCGCTATTCCCCCTATATCGGCTTCAAGGGCGGCAAGGCGGTAGCCAGCACGATTGGGGTTTTCCTTCCCCTGGCCTTTGTGCAGCTTTTAATAGCCGCCGCGCTTTGCGTGCTGGTTATCTGGCGTTCCGGCTTTGTATCTTTGGGGTCGCTGGTGCTGGTAAGCGCCATGCCGGTCATTCTGGCCATTTTTGGGCGTTGGGAACTGCTGCCCCTGGCCCTGGCCGTGGCCGCGCTGGTTATTTGGGCGCACCGGGCAAACATTCAACGCCTTTTGCGCAAAGAGGAAAAAAGCTGGCTTAAAAGCAAGCACAAAAGCGAGTAATTTTTATATCTATATATTAAGGATACAGCCATGAAACTTTCACAACGCGTATCACGCCTCAAGCCCTCCGCCACCCTGGCGGTGAACGCCCTCGCGCAGGAATTGCAAGCCGCCGGCAAAGACATCATCAGCCTTTCACTTGGCGAACCGGACTTCAATACCCCCAAAAATATCGGCAACGCGGGCATAGAGGCCATCAACACCGGCTTCACCCGTTACACGGCGGAACCGGGCATTACGGAACTGCGCAAGGCCGCGGCCGACTACTTCAAACTGAATTACGGCGCGGAGGCGGGGGCGGAACATATCCTTATAGCCAACGGCGGCAAACAGTGCCTTTACAACGCCTTTCTGGCCCTGCTGAACCCGGGCGACGAGGTGCTCATTCCCGCGCCCTACTGGGTAAGCTACCCGGCCATGGTGGAACTGGCGGACGGCGTGCCGGTAATTGTGCCCAGCCGGGTGGAAGACGGCTTCAAGGTGAATGTTCAGGCGCTGGACGCTAAATGCACAGCCAAAACGCGGGTTTGCGTAATCAATTCCCCTTCCAACCCCACGGGCGCGGCCTATACGCAGGCGGAACTGGATGAACTGGCCCGCTGGGCCATTCAGCGCAATATCCTTATTCTTTCTGATGAAATTTATGACCAGCTGGTTTACAGCCCGGCCAAACCGGTAAGCCTTTCCGGCTGGTTTGCCAAACACCCGAAAAATATCGTCGTGGTGAACGGGGTAGCCAAAAGCTTTGCCATGACAGGCTGGCGCGTGGGCTATTTGCTGGCCCACCCGGACATAATAAAGGCCACCATAAAATTGCAGGGGCAAACCACGTCAAACGTCTGTTCCATTGCGCAAAAGGCCGCGCTGGAAGCCCTTACCGGCGACCAAACCGCCATGCGCGACATGCGCCGGGCCTTTGAAAAACGCCGCGACCTTATAATGAGCATAATCAAAGACTGGCCGGATGTGCTTTGCCCCACCCCGCAGGGCGCTTTTTATGTGTTCCCGGACATGCACCGCCACTATAACGGGCGGATAAAAAACTCGCAGGATATGTGCAAGTACCTGCTGGAAGAGGCCGGGGTGGCCCTGGTGCCCGGCGACGCCTTCGGCGATGACCGCTGCGTGCGCCTTTCATACGCCACCAGTGAGGAAATTATCGTGAAGGCGCTGGAAAGGATAGCGAAGGCGCTGTTCAAAAAATAAAAATCAAACCAGCGCAATGGCCTTAAGTATTCCACCGCGGTTTTTGGCGGATGGAAAAAAATTGCGTAAAAAAACGCGAAAAAATAAAAAAAGGCTTGACCTTTCCAAAAACAGCGTTTACAAAAGCTTTCTCTTGCTGGGAAAGGGCGTTGCGCGTTTGCGCAAATGCGGCATTGCATAGCAATGCTTAGGCCCCTTCTTACTGCGGCATGAACCATAGAGTTCCTCTGCCGGCGGCAGCCAGAGAACATTTTTGCGGGGCTTTGCCCCGACCGCGCCTGATTGTACTACGCCAATCAGGTTTGACATTTGCAGGCCCGCCCGTAAGGGCAATGCCTTGAATGTCGTGCCACCGTAAACGGTGGCCAGGCGCGAATCCGGTTTTACCGGTATTCGCGTTGCCGGCACGAAGCCTGCAAAGCTTCCGGTTTTTCTGTTCCGGGTATATCCCGTCAGATCAGCCAGGGTTGGCGTGACTTTTGTCTGTTTGTGTCTTTCGTGATTGTTTATTGAAGATATAAGGCTAAGCCGCCTCCCGGCCCCATCCTTCCACTTCATTCCAAACAACACGTTACAGGCGCAAGCCCCAGTTAAGGCCCCCTTCACCCCTCACGGTGCAGGGCAAGTGTTTTTTTGAGTATGGAGTATCAAACAATGACAGCAGTAAGCAGCGATCGCATCCGCATCAAGCTGAAGGCCTACGACTATCGCATCCTTGACAAAGCGGTTGCGGAAATCGTGGATACGGCGCGCAATACCGGCGCCGGTGTGGCCGGGCCTATCCCCCTGCCCACCAACATCAGCCGCGTTACGGTAAACCGTAGCGTGCACGTTGACAAGAAGTCTCGCGAACAATTTGAAATGCGTATTCATAAGCGGCTCATGGATATCCTTGAGCCTACACAGCAGACCGTAGACGCCCTGGGCAAGCTCTCCCTGCCGGCTGGCGTGGACGTGGAAATTAAACTGTAGAGAGGGTGGTCATGGCTGAGAAACTGGGAATACTTGGTCGCAAGCTGGGCATGACCCGCATTTTTGACGGCGACGGCGTGTCTATTGCGGTTACGGTGGTTCAAGCCGGCCCCTGCCCCGTCATTCAGGTCAAAGACGCTGAAAAAGACGGCTACAATGCCGTGCAGATAGCTTATAGCGACGCTAAAGAAAAGCACCTTAACAAGCCCCTTATAGGGCATTGTAAAAAGGCTGAAAAAGGCCTGTTCCGCAACCTGCGTGAACTGCGCCTGGAAAAGGCATCCGAAATGAAGGTTGGTGACGACCTTACCGTTGAAATGTTCAACCCCGGTGAACTGGTAAAAGTTACCGGCAAGAGCATCGGCAAGGGCACCGCCGGCGTTATGAAGCGCTGGAACTTCGCGGGCGCCTGCGCTTCCCACGGCGCGGAAAAAGTGCACCGCAACGGCGGTTCAATCGGTAACAACACCGAACCGGGCAAAGTGTGGAAGAACAAGAAAATGGCCGGTCACATGGGCGCCAAGCGCGTAACCACCACCAACCTGAAGGTTGTTGCCGTGCGCCCTGAAGATAATGTTATTTTGATCAAGGGCGCCATACCCGGCCCCAAGAACGGTCTGGTCATGGTGCGCAAGCAGTAGCGCGACCATAAACGAGAGGATGAACAAATGGCTGTAGTAAAAGTATACGATCAGAACAAGAAGGAAGCGGGTGAAGTAACCCTCGCCCCGGAAGTGTTCGAAGTCGCCGTGCGGCCGGAGATTCTCAACCTGGTTGTTCGCGCTCAACGTGCTTCCTGGCGCTCCGGCACCCATTCCACGCTTACCCGTTCCATGATGAAGGGCGGCGGCGTAAAGCCGTGGAAACAGAAAGGCACAGGCCGCGCGCGTTCCGGCTCCAACATTTCTCCGGTATGGCGTGGCGGCGCGGTGGTCTTTGGCCCCCAGCCCCGCGACTATTCCTTCAAGGTAAACAAAAAGGTGCGCCGTCTGGCCCTTAAAATGGCCCTTTCTTCCCGCCTTTTTGATGAAAAAATTCTGGTGCTCAAGGGCATTGAACTGCCGGAAGTCAAAACCAAGGCGTTCGCCCAGGTTGCCAAAAACCTTGGCCTTAACAAGGCCCTGGTGGTTATTCCGAACGCGGATGAAAAGCTGGTGCTTTCCGCCCGCAACATCCCCGGCATAACCTTGTGCACGCCGGAACAACTTAATGTTTATGACATCTTGAAACACCCCCAGCTTGTGCTTTTTGAAGGCGCTCTTGCCGGTGTTTCCGGGCGTCTGGCCTAAAGGGGTGCGGTAATATGAATTATTCGCAAATCATACTGAAGCCGGTGGTGACTGAAAAGGCTACCTTTATTAAGGAAGCTGACAACAAAGTTTCTTTTCTGGTTCACCCCAAAGCCAACAAGATTGAAATCAAGAAAGCCGTTGAAGCCGCTTTTCCCGGCGTAAAGGTGCTTGATGTGAACGTCACGGTCAAAAAGCCTGTTTCCAAGTCACGCGGTGGCCGGGTAGTGGGCAAAACCCCGGGGCACAAAAAGGCCTTTGTTACCCTTGCTGAAGGCAGCAAGATTGAATTTTTCGAGGGAGTATAAGCCATGTCCATACGCAAGCTTAAACCCACCTCGGCGGGAACTCGCCACCAGTCGGTTGCTACCTTCGCGGAAGTAACCGCCTGCGGCCCTGAAAAATCGCTGACGGAAGGGTTGAACAAAAAGGCCGGCCGCAACCACTACGGCCGCATCACCAGCCGCCGCAGAGGCGGCGGGCACAAGCGCCTTTACCGTATAATAGACTTCAAGCGTGACAAGGCCGGCATTCCGGCTACTGTCGCCACCATTGAATATGACCCTAACCGCACGGCCCGCATAGCCCTTTTGAACTATGCGGATGGTGAAAAACGCTACATCATAGCCCCGGTGGGCCTGAATGTGGGCGACAAGATCCTTTCCGGCGAAGGCGCGGACATAAAGCCCGGCAATGCCATGGCGCTTGGCCGCATCCCGGTTGGTACCCTGGTTCACAACGTTGAACTTTACCCCGGCCGCGGCGGCCAGTTCTGTCGCGCCGCCGGCAGCTATGCCCAGCTTGTAGCCAAAGAAGGCAAATACGCCCTGCTGCGTATGCCTTCCGGTGAAGTGCGCAAGGTGCTGGCCACCGGCATGGCTACCATAGGCCAGGTGGGCAACATTCAACATGAAAATATCGCTTTGGGCAAGGCCGGCCGCAACCGTTGGCTGAACCGCCGCCCGAAAGTCAGAGGCGTGGCGATGAACCCGGTTGACCACCCGCTGGGCGGTGGCGAAGGCCGCAGCTCCGGTGGCCGCAACCCGGTTACCCCCTGGGGCAAGCCCACTCGTGGTTACAAGACCCGCGACCGGAAGAAGGCTTCTTCCAAGCTTATCATTACCCGCCGCAAGTAGGAGATTTAAGGTATGCCAAGATCGCTTAAAAAAGGTCCTTTTGTGGACGGTCACCTTGTCAAAAAGGTGGAAACAGCGGTGGCTAACGCCGACCGTCGCGTCATCAAGACCTGGTCGCGCCGCTCAACCATTCTGCCTGAAATGGTCGGCCTTACTTTCGCCGTGCATAATGGTAAGAAGTTCATCCCCGTATTTGTCACTGAAAACATGGTAGGACACAAGTTGGGCGAATTCTCGGCCACCCGCACCTTCCATGGCCATGCGGCTGACAAGAAGACTAAAGCCGGAAAGAAGTGATGGTGAAAACATGGAAGCAAAAGCAATAGCCAGATACATTCGCGTCTCTCCGCGCAAAGCGCGCCTGGTTGCCCGTAACGTTATTGGGCTGCCGGTTGAAGATGCTATGAATATCCTGAAATTTACCCCGCAAAAAGCCGGCGGCATTATCTACGCGGTAATGCATTCCGCCCTGGCCAATGCCGAAGTGGCTTCACTTGATGTGGATGCCCTTAAGGTAAAACAGGTTGTCGTCAACGAAGGCCCCACCTGGAAGCGTTTTATGCCCCGTTCGCAAGGCCGGGCCAATAGCATAATGAAGCGCACCAGCCACATTACCGTCATTCTTGCTGAGATTTAGGAAGCGCTATGGGTCAGAAAGTTAATCCCTTCGGGTTTCGGCTGGGGTACAACAAAAACTGGCAATCACGCTGGTATAGCAAGAAAGAGTACCCGGCCTTTGTGTTTGAAGACCATGAAATCAGAAAGTATGTGAAGAAGCTGCTTTACAGCGCCGGTCTTTCTAAAATAGAAATTGAACGCGCTGGCGGCAAAATCCGCCTTATCCTTTCCACCGCCCGCCCCGGTATTGTTATTGGGCGCAAAGGCGCGGAAATTGAAAAGCTGCGTTCTGATCTGAAAAAGAAATTCGGCCGCGAATTTTCCATTGAAGTAAATGAAATTCGCCGTCCGGAAATTGAAGCCCAGCTGGTGGCTGAAAACATCGCCCAGCAGCTGGAACGCCGTGTGGCCTTCCGCCGCGCCATGAAGAAAACCGTGACCATGTCACGCAAGTTCGGCGCTGAAGGTATTAAGGTAAACTGCGCGGGCCGCTTGGCCGGCGCGGAAATTGCCCGCACAGAATGGTATCGTGATGGCCGGGTGCCCCTGCAAACCCTGCGCGCCGACATTGATTTCGGTTACGCCGAGGCGCGCACCACTTACGGCATTATTGGCGTAAAAGTGTGGGTATTCAAGGGCGAAATCCTTGATGTAGAGGTGAACAGCAATGCTTAGTCCCAAAAAAGTCAAATTCCGCAAGCGTCAAAAAGGCCGCATAAAAGGCCCCGCCACGCGTGGAAATACAGTGGCCTTTGGTGATTTCGGCCTGAAGGCCGAAGAACACGGCAAAATAACCAACCAGCAAATTGAAGCCGCGCGTATTGCCATGATGCGCCATATCAAGCGCGGCGGCCGGGTGTGGATTCGCATCTTCCCCGACCACCCCTTCACCGCGAAGCCTCTTGAAGTTCGTATGGGTAAGGGGAAAGGTTCCCCTGTTGGTTGGTACGCCCCGGTCAAGCCTGGCCGTGTGCTTTATGAAGTAAAGGGTGTTTCCCTTGAACTGGCAAAAGAGGCTCTTACCCGTGCGGCCCGCAAACTGCCTGTTAAAACCCAAATTGTGGTACGGGAGGGTTACACGGCATGATCAAGACCGAAGATTTGCGCAAGATGTCTGTAACAGACCTGCAAAAAAAACTGGCTGAACTGCGCGGCGATATTTTGGACCTGCGTTTCAAGCACGCCACCGGCCAGCTGGAAAAAGTTTCCAACATTCCCGGCGCCCGGCGTGACATTGCCAGAGTGTTGACGATTTTAAAGGAAAAGGGAGCGTAATATGTCTGAAGCCATCCAGAACAGGAAGGGAAGAGCGCTCGTAGGCACTGTGGTCAGCAATAAAAATGACAAGACCATTGTGGTGCGTGTTGAAACCCTGGTTATGCACCCCTTGTTGAAAAAATTTGTGCGCCGCCACAAGAAGTTTACCGCGCACGACCCGAACAATGAATGCGGCATGGGCGACACCGTGAAAATTATCGAGTTTCGTCCGCTGAGCCGCACCAAGCGCTGGCACTTGGTTTCCATTATGGAAAAAGCTGTGTAGGAGCCGACAATGATCCAGGTAGAATCAAGATTAGATGTGGCGGATAACTCCGGCGCCAAAGAAGTAGCCTGCATCAAAGTGCTGGGCGGTTCCAAACGCCGTTACGCCACTGTGGGCGACATTATCATGGTATCTGTAAAAGACGCCATCCCCCACAGCAAAGTGAAAAAAGGCGACGTAATGCAGGCCGTTATTGTGCGCACCGCAAAAGAACTGCGCCGCGCTGACGGCACATATATCAAGTTTGACAGCAACGCCGCCGTTCTGCTTACCAAGCAGGGCGAACCGGTAGGCACCCGTATTTTCGGGCCGGTGGCCCGTGAACTGCGCGGCAAAAACTTTATGAAAATTATCTCGCTCGCGCCTGAAGTTCTGTAGGAGACCAGCCATGCAACAGTATCGTATACGCAAAGACGACAAAGTCATGGTCACTGTCGGCAAAGACAAGG
The DNA here is from genome assembly GCA_031552315.1 of Desulfovibrionaceae bacterium. GTDB lineage: Bacteria > Desulfobacterota > Desulfovibrionia > Desulfovibrionales > Desulfovibrionaceae > JAVBMP01. Next base: position 11,996 of record JAVBMP010000082.1, read on the forward strand.
GCAAAATCGGCAAGGTAATCAAAGTTTTGCGCAAGCATGACCGGGTTCTTGTTGAAAAGATCAACCTTGTAAAGCGGCATACCAAAGCCAACCCCTATCAGGGCAACGCCGGCGGCATCATTGAAAAAGAAATGCCCATTCACATTTCTAACATAATGGTGTTGTGCGAAGCCTGTGGCCCGGTACGGGTGGGGTATCGTTATACCGAAGACGGCAATAAAGTCCGTTTTTGCAAAAAATGCAACAAAACCATTGAGTAAGGTGTAAGCCGATGACTCGACTCGAAAAGATATACCGCGAAAAAGTGGTGCCGGCTCTGCAAACGGAGTTCAGCTACAAGTCTCCGATGCAGATTCCCGGACTGGAAAAAATCTCGCTGAACATCGGTCTTGGCTCTGCCTCCCAGAACAACAAGATCATGGAAGAGGCTGTGACTGAACTTTCAGCCATTGCCGGGCAAAAAGCCGTGGTTACCCGCGCCAAAAAGTCCATTGCGGCCTTTAAAGTGCGTGAAGGCATGCCCATTGGTTGCCGCGTTACCTTGCGCGGTGAAAGAATGTGGGACTTCCTTGACAAGCTGGTCAACTTCGCCCTGCCCCGCGTGCGCGACTTCCGTGGCGTGCCGGACCGTGGTTTTGACGGCCGGGGCAACTTTACCCTGGGCATCAAGGAACATTCCATTTTTCCGGAACTTGAAGCAGACCGCGTTGATAACCCCAAAGGCATGAATATAACCATTGTCACCACAGCCGCTACAGACAAAGAAGGCAAGACGCTGCTGGAGCAGCTTGGCATGCCTTTCCGCAAGTAGCCTGTAAATAAGGAGTAGCACCTTGTCCCGCACAGCCCTGGAAGTAAAAGCAGCGCGCAAGCCCAAGTTCAGCTCCCGCCAGTACAACCGTTGCCCGATCTGCGGTCGCCCGCGTTCGTTTATTCGCAAGTTCGGCATTTGCCGTATTTGCTTCCGCAACATGTCCCTGCGTGGTGAACTGCCCGGCGTGCGTAAAGCCAGCTGGTAATTTTGCCGGCCAATCAATAAGGAGTTAAATGATGTTGTCCGATCCCATTGCCGATATGCTTACGCGTATCCGCAACGCACACTTGGCCCTGCACAAGGAAGTAAGTGTGCCGCGCTCGAAGATGAAGGAATCCATTGCCGCCATCCTCAAGCAGGAAGGGTATGTGAACGATGTGACCCTTGAAGAAGGCGCCATTAAAATAGCGCTTAAATATCACAAGGGCAAACCCGCCATTGCCGGTCTTCAGCGCATAAGCAAGCCTGGCCGCAGGGTTTACGTCGGTTCTCTTGACATTCCGTCCGTTCAAAACGGGCTGGGTATCTGCATACTTTCCACTTCCACCGGCGTTTTGGAAGGCAATGCCGCACGCGACAAAAAAGTCGGCGGCGAACTTTTGTGTGAAATCTGGTAGGGTGGAGCTATGTCAAGAATAGGTAAAAAACCCATTACGATTCCCTCTGGTGTAGAGGTTAAAATCGGTAAGGACGCGGTAGAGGTAAAAGGCCCCAAAGGGCTTTTGACAACCCCCATGAGCGCATTGCTTGATTATGAGCTCAAGAACGGCACTGTTGAAATCACCCGCAAGGATGAAAGCCGTGACGCCCGGGCCCAGCATGGCCTGTGCCGCACCCTGCTTTCCAACTGCGTGACCGGTGTGCACCAGGGTTTTTCAAAAACCATGGAAGTTATAGGCGTTGGTTACAAGGTTGCCGTAAAAGGCAACATGATTGAACTGGCCCTTGGCTTTTCACACCCGGTTGTAATTGAACTGCCCAAAGGCATTGAAGCCAAGGTGGAAGGGCAAAAACTTACCATAAGCGGCTCTGACAAGCAGCTTGTTGGTGAAATCTGCGCCCGCATACGCCGTCTGCGCAAGCCCGAACCCTACAAGGGCAAGGGTATTAAATATGAAAACGAACAGATTCGCCGCAAGGCCGGTAAATCTGGCGGCAAGAAGTAAGGGCAGGCTAGTACCATGAAAATGACCAAAGAAGAATCCAGAAAGCGGCGCACAATTCGCATTCGCAAAAAAATTTCCGGTACGTCTGAACGCCCGCGCCTTGTGGTGTTCAGATCAAATCTGCACATTTATGCCCAGATTGTTGATGACAGCACCGGCAGCACCCTGGTTTCCGCTTCTACCCTCAGCCTGAAAAAGGCCGGTAATGAAGCCGGGGGCAACAAAAGCGGAGCCACCCTGGTGGGTAAGGAAATTGCCCGTCTGGCCAAGGAAAAAAATATCTCCCGCGTGGTTTTTGACCGTAACGGGTACCTTTATCATGGACGCATTCAGGCGGTTGCCGATGGCGCGCGTGAAGCCGGCCTTGAATTCTAGGCCGCGACTTTAAACTTTTGGTAGGAACCAGCATGGAACAGAATGAACTTGGAATGGTTGAAAAGGTAGTCGCCCTCAACCGCGTAGCCAAAGTCGTGAAAGGTGGTCGTCGTTTCAGTTTTTCCGCCCTTATTGTGGTTGGTGACGGCAACGGCGGGGTGGGTTACGGTCTGGGCAAGGCCCAGGAAGTGCCCGAAGCCCTGCGCAAGGCCACTGAACGCGCCCGCAGAAATATGATAAAAGTTCCCTTGGTTGATGGCACTCTGCCTTATGAAGTGCTTGGCGAATTCGGCGCAGGCCGCGTTATGCTGAAGCCCGCTTCAAAAGGTACCGGCATAATCGCCGGTGGCGCGGTGCGCGCCGTGATGGAAGCCGCCGGCGTTTCCGACGTGCTTGCCAAGGCCCTGGGCACCAACAACCCGCATAACGTGTTGCGGGCCACTATTGAAGGGTTGGCTTCCTTGCGCAGCGCCGAGCATGTAAGCGAAGTGCGCGGCAAAAGCCTTTCTGCCCCCCGCAAGTAGGCTGAGGCCTAAAAACTAAAGGCACTTAAGGTATTGTTATGCTTAAAGTCAAGCTTATACGCAGCACTATTGGGTGCACCCCCAAGCAGCGCGCCATTGTTCAGGCCCTGGGCCTGCGCAAGGTCAATATGGTCAAGGAATTTTCCGCTGATAATGCCGCCATTCGCGGCATGATAGCCAAGATTGAGCATATGGTGGAGGTTGTATCCTAATGCAACTGCATGAATTATATCCGTTTCCTGAAGAGCGTAAAAACCGCAAGCGCGTTGGTCGCGGCGGCGCTTCCGGCAAGGGCGGCACTTCCGGCAAAGGCCACAAGGGCCAGAACGCCCGTTCCGGCGGCGGTGTGCCGGCCGGCTTTGAAGGCGGCCAAATGCCCCTGCAACGCCGTTTGCCCAAGCACGGCTTCAAAAACCCCTTTAAAGTTACCTATGATGTGATCAACCTTGACCGCCTGGTTGCCGCTTTTGAAGGCAAAAAGGAAATTTCTCTGGAAGATATCTATAACCGCGGCCTGGCCACCTTTGGCAGCCCGGTGAAGATTCTGGCCGGCGGTGAGTTGAGCTTGGCCCTTACGGTCGAGGCCCATAAATTCAGCGCTTCGGCCCTGGAAAAAATTCAGAAGGCCGGCGGCGTTGCCAAAGCACTGGAAGGTTGATTGTGGCGCTCAGCGGAATAGATAATATGTCGAAATTGCCCGACCTCAAGCGCAAGCTGATGTGGACATTTCTTTTGCTGATTTTTTATCGCGTGGGCATTCATGTGCCTATTCCGGGCGTAAACCCGGAGGCACTGGCCGACGTGTTCGCACGGGCCGGCGCCGCCGGTCTGCTTAGCCTGTTTGATATGTTTTCAGGCGGTGGCCTGAAAAACGTTTCCATCTTCGCCCTTGGCGTCATGCCGTACATTTCCGCATCCATCATCATGCAGCTTTTGCAGGTGGTAAGCCCGGAACTGAAGCGTATAGCCAAGGAAGAAGGGGCGGCGGGGCGCAAGAAGATTACTCAGTATACCCGTTACGGCACTGTGCTTATTACCATAGTTCAGGGTCTTGGCCTGGCGTTCGCGCTGGAAAATATGCCCAGCCCCGGCGGTATGAACATTGTGGCCACCCATGGCTGGGGCTTCCGTCTTATGACGGTGCTTACCATGACCGCGGGCACCATACTGATTATGTGGATAGGCGAACGCATTACGGAAAAAGGCATAGGCAACGGCATTTCGCTCATTATCTTCGCCGGCATAGTGGCCGGTATTCCGCACGGCATATCCATGTTTTACAGCATGGTAACCAGCGGCGGCATGGGCATTATGCTGGGCCTGGGCGTGCTTGTTCTTATGCTTGCCATCCTGATTTTCATAGTGGTTGTGGAACGCGGCCAGCGCCGCATACCCATCCATTACGCCAAACGTCAGGTGGGCCGCAAGATTATGGGCGGGCAAACCACGCACTTGCCGCTTAAGGTGAACACCGCCGGGGTTATCCCGCCGATCTTCGCCTCCAGCATCCTGATGTTCCCGGCTACCATCGCTGGCCTTTCCAGCGCTGGCTGGGCGCAGACGATGCAAGCCTGGTTCGCCCCGCATACGTTGATTTACAACGTGATTTTTGTAGCATTGGTCATTTTCTTCAGCTTCTTTTACACCGCCATTATCTTTGACCCCAAAGACATCGCGGAAAACCTGAAGAAACAGGGCGGCTTTGTGCCGGGCATTCGTCCGGGCCAAAAGACGCAGGAATATATTGACAAGGTGCTTAGCCGCATTACCATCTGGGGCGCGCTGTATATCTCACTGATATGCGTGCTGCCGCAGATAATGATGTTCAACCTGAATATCCCCTTCTACTACGGCGGCACAAGCTTGCTGATCGTGGTGGGCGTGGCCATGGACTTCATGTCGCAGGTTGAATCGCACCTTATTTCGCGCCAATATCAAGGCTTGCTGGATAAGCAGGCCCGCATAAAAGGACGCCACGGGTGAAAAAATTCAGGGGCGTTTTCCTTAAAAATGAGAACGAGCTGGCCCTGATGCAGGAAGCCAACCGCATTGTGCGCTCCATACTGGACGCCATGATAGCGGCGGTTAAACCCGGCCTGCAAACCATGTTCTTTGAAAATATCGCGCAGGAAATGTGCAAAAAACACAATGTGCGCCCGGCCTTTCAAGGCTATGGCGGTTTCCCCTACGCTCTTTGTTGCTCTGTCAATGAAGAGGTGGTGCACGGCTTTCCCTCTACCCGGCGGGTGCTGCAAGAGGGCGACATTGTGAGTTTTGACATGGGCGTGATTTATGAAGGCTTTTACGGCGACGCCGCCCGCACCGTAGCGGTGGGGCGGATAAGCGAAGAAGCTGAACGCCTTGTGCGGGTGACCAAAGAATGCCTTGATCTGGCAGTCCAGGCCGCCCGCCCGGGGAATACGCTGGGGCATGTTTCCGCTGCGGTGCAGCGCCATGCCGAGGCCAACAACCTGGCGATAATCCGCCGCTTTGTTGGGCACGGTATAGGACGCAACCTGCATGAAAAGCCGGAAATACCCAATTACCTTACCAGCGTGGGAAGCCTGCCCCTGCAAGAGGGCATGGTTTTGGCGATAGAACCCATGCTGGCCCTGGGTACCTGGGAAGTGGACATTCTGGATGACGACTGGACAGCCGTTACCAGAGACCGCAAGCTGGCAGCGCATTTTGAACACAGTGTGGCCGTTACCCCTCGCGGGCCGGTCATACTGGGGGCCTAAGCCGAATAACTTCTGGAATGCCTTCGGGGATCAGGGGCGCTGCCCCTGATCCCCGCGCGGGGAAATGATTTCCCCGCGACCCCTCGATAGGGGTGAGGATGAAATGAGAGTTCATTTGCTTCAGGCTGTAATACAGGTGAATCAAGAAAGTCCTTGACGGGCTTTGGTTGTAGTGTTATTTTCCTCCGCTCCGGCATCAGGTAGTTTTTTTGTCGGCTCCAGCGGAGCAACTGTGGACTATGGGAGTTTTCTTATGAAAGTAAGGCCTTCAGTAAAGCGCATCTGCCCTAAATGCAAGGTTATACGCCGTCAGGGCGTTTTGAGGGTGATCTGCGATAACCCCCGGCATAAACAGCGTCAGGGCTAATAAGCATGAGTCGTAAAGTGGCCAGAATTGCAGGTGTTGATTTGCCCAGAGGCAAGCGTGCCGATATAGCTCTTACCTATATTTATGGCATCGGTCGCGCTACCGCGCTGAAAATTCTTGATACCACGGGCATTAACTGGACCCGTGGCATAGATGACCTTTCAGCCGATGAAATTAACGAAGTCCGTAAGGAAATAGAGCAGAACCACAAGGTGGAAGGCGATTTGCGCCGTGATGTTTCTTCAAACATCAAACGCCTTATGGATATAGGCTGCTATCGTGGTTTGCGTCACCGCAAAGGGTTGCCCTGCCGTGGGCAGCGTACCCATACCAACGCGCGCACCCGCAAGGGGCCGCGTCGTGGCGCCACGCCGCGCAAGAAATAATTTTTGGTTGTGTCGCGTTTTGGCTTTTTGCCAGGCGCATGCGCTACAAGTATTCGGGCCGGCTTGCGGCTTGCCCTTAAACTTCAGAGCGGCGGATTTATTTTAAACTTTTGCGAGTGCAGTCATGGCCAAAGCCAAGCGTGCAGTAAAGAAAAAAGAGAAAAAGAATGTCCCGGTGGGCATGGCCCATATTCAGGCCTCTTTTAACAATACTATAATTACCTTCACCGACACCCGTGGGAATACCATTAGTTGGGCCAGCGCGGGGCAGGCCGGTTTTAAGGGTTCGCGCAAGTCTACCCCGTTCGCCGCTCAGGTGGCTGCGGAGCAGGCTGCGCGCCGGGCGCAGGAAAACGGAATGCGCACGGTGGGCGTCTATGTTACCGGGCCGGGCTCTGGCCGTGAATCCGCTATGCGGGCCATAAACAACGCCGGTTTTAAAGTTGCCTTTATCCGCGACATAACCCCCATTCCCCACAACGGATGCCGCCCGCCCAAGCGGCGTCGCGTCTAGTTCAGGAGACTTATCGTGGCTAAATACAACGAAGCAAAATGCCGTCTGTGCAGACGTGAAGGCGCCAAGCTTTTTCTGAAAGGCGACCGCTGCACCAGTGAAAAATGCGCTTTTGAACGCCGCCCCTACGCCCCCGGCACCCACGGCAAAGCCCGCAAGAAAGTTTCGGACTATGCCATGCAGCTTAGAGAAAAGCAAAAGGTGCGCCGTATTTATGGCGTGCTGGAACGGCAGTTCCGCAACTATTTCAGCAAGGCCGATATGGCCAAGGGCATTACCGGTTCCAACCTGCTTTCCATGCTGGAACGCCGCCTGGACAGCGTGGTCTACCGCATGGGTTTTGCCAATTCCCGCCAGCAGGCCCGCCAGATGGTGCGTCACGGCCTGTTTACCCTGAACGGCAAGAAGGTAGATATTCCTTCTATGAGCGTTTATGAAGGCGATGTCTTGGAAGTGCCTGAAAAGAACCGCAAAATACCGGTTCTGGCCGAAGCGCAACAGGCCATTGCCAAGCGCGGCTGCCCCTCCTGGCTTGAAGTTGACGCGGGTTCATTCCGCGGCGTGGTTAAGGCTCTGCCCCAGCGCGAGGACATTCAGACTCCGATTACCGAACAGCTGATTGTCGAGCTTTACTCCAAATAAACTGCCGGCCTTTTTGGCCGGCCTATGCAAGCAGGTGCGAGGATGCTCATTAAACAAGGCGAACGGCTTATCAATACACGCAATTGGTCAGAGCTGGTCAAGCCGGATAAAATTACCCGCGAAAGCGAGGGTGATTCCTTATATGCCCGGTTTGTCTGCGAACCGCTGGAACGTGGCTATGGCACAACAATAGGCAACGCCCTGCGCCGGGTGCTTCTGGCATCTTTGCAAGGCGCGGCCTTTGTGGCCGTTAAAATCAGCGGCGTGCAGCACGAGTTCACAACCATACCCGGCGTTCTGGAAGATGTTACAGATATAATACTCAACCTCAAGCAGGTGCGTATTGCCATGGATACAGACGCCCCCCAACGCCTGGAACTTAATGTTTCCAGCAAGGGGCTGGTAACCGCCGGCGACATCAAATGCAACCAGCACGTTATGGTGCTTAACCCGGAAACGCCGCTTTTTACCCTGACTGAAGATACCCCGCTGAACTTTGAACTTGAAGCGCGCATGGGCAAGGGCTATGTGCCCGCCGACATGCACGAAGGGCTCAGCGATGAAATTGGCCTGATCATGATGGATGCCAGCTACTCGCCCGTGCGCAAGGTGGCTTACACGGTTGAACAGGCCCGCGTTGGTCAAATGACCAACTATGACAAGCTGATTCTTGAAGTATGGACAGACGGCTCTGTCAGCCCGGAAGATGCTGTGGCTTACAGCGCCAAAATTCTTAAAGATCAGCTTTCGGTGTTCATCAACTTTGATGAACTGGTGGCTGGAGAAACGCAGGGAAGCAATTCCGGCAGCAACGATGTGAATGAAGCCCTGTTCAAGTCTATTGACGACCTTGAACTTTCGGTGCGCGCCACCAACTGCCTTAAAGGGGCCAATATTGCCCTGGTTGGCGAGCTGGTGCAGAAGGCTGAATCCGACATGCTGAAAACAAAGAATTTCGGGCGCAAGTCGCTGGATGAAATTCGCAAGGTGCTTAGCGATATGGGCCTTGATTTCGGCATGAAAGTGGAAGGGTTTGAAAAGAAATACCAAGAATGGAAGAGGAAGCAGCAACATGAGGCATAAAAATTCAGGCCGCAAATTAGGCAGAAACATCACCCATCGCAAGGCGCTCTTCCGCAACATGGCGATTGCCGTTCTGACCTACGGCCGCATTACCACTACTGAAGCCAAAGCCAAAGAAATTCGCGGTGTTGTAGAGCCGCTTATTACCCTGGCCCAAAACGACACCCTGCACGCCCGCCGCGAAGCCTATCGCATATTGGGCAACCACAAGCTGGTGCAGAAGCTGTTTAATGAAATTGGCCCGGAATTCCGTGGCATTGACGGCGGTTACACCCGCGTGGTCAAGTTGGCTATGCCCCGCAAGGGCGACAACGCCCCCATGGCTATTATGGAACTTACCCGCGGCAAGCACACCACTGTTATAAGCAAGCGCGAAGCTACGGAAGCCCTGATTAATCAGGCCAAAGCCGAAGCCACCGCCGCCGTGAAGGCCGAACAGGCCGCTAAAAAAAGCAGCAAGGCTGAAGCCCCCGCCGAGGCGGAATAGCTTTTAAGCCCACAGGTTTTTGACCCCGCCGGAAATTTTTCCGGCGGGGCTTTTTTGTGCCAAATGTCATAGAAATTTCCGCGCGGCGCGGTGTAATAAAGAAAAAATGAGGCCGTTGCATAATGAGAATTTTTGTTCTTTTACAAGGAATGTGAGTTCTGCGCGGAGGGAGTATATTCAAGCATATATGACTTTCGCGCGGGGCGAAGCATGACGCAGTAAAAGGGCAAAAAGGCCATTGTGCAACGGCCTCAAAATGCCTCCGGCGGCCAAAGGGCATGATGCCCTTTGGAAACCCCAATAGCTGGTATAACCATGTCGGGTGCGTCCCCGCACCCGACATGGTTATACCAGGGATTCCAAAGGGGGTCACCCCCCTTTGGCCGCCGGAGGCAAAAAAATCCTTTAACGGAGATTTACCATGAAAGTTCTGGTGGTTTATTCCAGCCGCACCGGCAACACCCGCAAAATAGCGCGGGCCGTGCATGGGGCCATGCCTGCCGGGGCAGATATTTTCCCGGTGGAAAGCGCGCCGGAACCGGCAGGTTATGATTTTATCGCCCTGGGTTTTTGGGTAAACCGGGGTGACGCGGACGCTGCCATGGCGCAATACATGGAAAAGGTGCGGGGCAAAGATGTTGGCCTGTTCTGTACGCTTGGGGCCTGGCCGGATTCCGACCACGCGCGAAGAACCATTCAGAAGGCAACGGATCGCCTGGCCGGAAACCGGGTATTGGGCAGCTTTATTTGTCAGGGAAAGGTAAATTCGGCCCTGACGGATTCCATGGCCAGAAAGGGCGGCAAAAGCCCGCACCCCATGACAGAGGAACGCAAGGCCCGCCTGGAGGAAGCGGCCAAACACCCGGATGAGGCGGACTGTCTGGCCGCGCAAGAGGCCTTTGCCGGGATTATGCGCCAGCGCATGGGTAAAGCGTAAATAGAGACCGTTGCACAATGGCCTTTTCGTCTTTTTACTGCGTCATGCTTCGCCCCGCGCGGCGGTCATATCTGCTTGAATATACTCCCTCCGCACGGAACTCGCATTTCTTGTAAAAGAACAAAAAATCTCATCGTGCAACGGTCTCAAAAATAAGGCCGCTGTTCTGTTTTTATGCCCATTGCGCAAAGGTCTCTAGAGTGGTTTACGCTTGAAATAGTCGTTTAACGGCGAGCAAAGCTCGCCTACGACTATTTCGCTGCAAGGATTTGAAGACAAATCCTTGCAGAGCAATTCACTCATTTCAATCGTAAATTGCTCTAACTGGCAATGGTTCGCGTTTGTGCCCTTTATTCCGCAGCTTTTTTGGCTATGCCGGCGCGTTTGCGCGTTCCGGCTGTTTTGGCGGCTTTGGGCGGGGTATATTGCTTCCACGCCGCATCCAGCCATTGCAGTGCGCCATTGGAAGCCTGCCAGGCTGGCATGCTTTCTTCTATCAGGATGACGGCTTCATTATTATCTCCGTGCCCGTAGTAATCTGGTGGGCGGCGCGGCAATTTTTTTAGCTTAAGCAGATAGAGGGGCGCGAATTTATTGATGGCAAAAGCCTTATGCAGGCTGGCATCGGCAATCGGGCCTGCCCCGTGCTTGCGGAAGTCCAGCAGGGCGCGCGCATAAAACCAGGCTGCTGAATAATCTTCTTTATAGCGCTTGTATAACGTTTCGGCCTGGCTGTCTTTTCCGGTTGCTATCAGTAATGGCAGCAAGAAATAGCGCATCCCCAGATTGTCGTTTTGGCAAAGCTTCAAAAGTTCTTTGTAATGTTTGATCAGGTTTTTTGTGTCCCCCATAGCGCGCAGGCATCTTACAATGCCGGAGCGCGCCCGCATGTACGGTCTGGTTTCCAGAATACCCCAAAAGTTGCCTTCCCAGCGTTTGAATTCTTCTCCAAAAAATTCTTTGCCCAGCTCTGCGGCATGTTGGTAAATGGCAAGCGCTTCGCCCCAGGTTTTGGCGTGGTCGGCCAAAATATTATGGGCGTCTACGCAGTATTTGGAAATTTCCAGCGCTTTTTTAGCCAGGGCAATTTGCTGTTCCGCTGTTTCCGCATCCCACGCTTCATAAATGAGCGCTTGCGCCTGATCGAGTTTTTCTTCCTCTGGCGAAACATCACGGCTGAGCAGTTCAACAACGTCAACGCCCATAACCTTGCCATCGCTGGTATCTATTCCGTTTTTTTGGAAAAAGTTTAAAATCTCTTTAATTGCTTCATCCATGGCGTTCCTTTTATGCAGTTGGCTATATTATGGATTGTCTATCACTACTTCTGCGGAATAGCCGGCGCGGCAAGGCTTTGAAGACAAATCCTTGCTGAGCAATTCACTCATTTCAATCGTAAATTGCTCTTGCGCCGCCGGCCATCATCAGGCCTATCTGTTCCACTTTTTGCGCGTTGGAGCGGGGGAAAATGTCCACCAGGCGGCCACGGTAGAGTATGCCTATGTGGTCGGCCAGGTGCAGGGCCTCGTTAAGGTCGCCGGTGACCAGCAGGATGCCCGCGTTTTTCTTGGCGGTTTCAAGGCGTTGCCAGACTTCTGTTGTGGCTGCCACGTCCAGGCCCTGGGTGGGATTTTCCGCCACGATGCAGCGCGGGTTGCGGTAAAGTTCCCGCGCGATAATCAGCTTTTGCAGGTTGCCGCCGGAAAGGGAACGGGCGGAAGCTTTGGCGATGCCCGGTTCCACATTGTAGGCCTTTATGGCGTCTGCCGTGGCCTGACGGGCTTTGGGCAGGTCAAGGAAGCCCCGGCGGCTGAAAAGCATACGGGTGGTTAGCAAAAAGTTATCGATAAGGTTCAATTCTCCGCAGGCCGCCAGCCCGCGCCGGTCTTCCGGTATGTACACCAGCCCGGCTTTGTACAGGGTGCGGGTGCGCTGTTTTACAAAAAACTTTTGCCAGTCTTTGTTCAAAATTTCTATGCGGCCGGAAGTGGGGCGGCGCAGACCGCAAACCATTTCCACCAGTTCCTTTTGCCCGTTGCCCGCCACGCCCAGCAGGGCCAGGGTTTGCCCTTCATACAGGGTAAAGCTTATATTATGCGCATTTTCACAGGAAGCGTTTTCCAGATGCAAAATATGTTCATAGTGGCGCGGTTCTTTTTTGCGCGAGGGTTTGGTCAGGTTTTCCAGCTTTTCCGACTGGGCCATGTCTTGCGCCGCGTCTATGCTGGCCGCGTTGTTGGCTTCCGCCACGCCCAGCAATGACCTTTCCAGGTTGCGGTCAAGGTTGCGGCCAAACATGCGCCGGGCCAGTTCCTCTTCATCCGGCACTTCCGTGCGCGTAAATTCGTCAACAATTTCCCCTTTGCGCAGAATGGCTATTTCATCCGCCAGGCGTATAACCTCATGCAGTTTGTGACTGATGAAGACAATGGAACGGCCTTCCGCCGCCATGCGCTTCAGGGCGGCAAAGAGCTGTTCGGTTTCATTTGGCGTAAGCACGGCTGTGGGTTCGTCCAGAATGAGCACGCGGCTTTTGCGGGCCAGCAGCTTCAAAATTTCCACCCGTTGGCGTTCACCCATGGAAAGGTGGGTGATGCGCACCCTGGGGTCCACCGGCAGGCCGTAAGTTTCGCCCAGTTCCTGCACAAAGCGGCGGCGGGCGGGTTTATTCAGGCGCAGGGAACGGTGCTGCCCCAAAAGCACGTTGTTGGTTACAGACATGTTGTCAATAAGCATAAAGTGCTGGTAAACCATGCCTATTCCGGCGGCAAAGGCCGCGCTGGGGCTGCTTAGCTCCACCGGCTTGCCGTTTATAAGAATCTGCCCGGAATCCGGCTGGATTTGCCCGGCCAATATGGCCATAAGCGTGCTTTTGCCCGCCCCGTTTTCCCCCAGCAGGGCCTTTATACAACCGGGTTTGATCTTTAGGGAAATATTGTGATTGGCCTTCAATGGGCCATAATATTTGCAGATGTTGCGCAGTTCAATTTCCGGGGCCTGCCCAGGCATACCCCGGGACAGGCCAGTGCCCTGAATGGCGTGGGCTGCCGGGGCAAGGCCCTGTTGCGTGTTTGGGCGGCAAGCAGCGGCAGGGGCGGGTTCCACAGATGCGGGCATTACGGTCGGCATGGACATCAGGCCTCCGGCTCTATGTTTACGCCCAAAGATTTTGGCGCGTTGCGTCCCCGGCCAAGATAACCGGCGGCAAAAAGCACAAACAGGGTAAGCAGGTAGGGCAGCATGTGCAGGAAGGAACTGGGAATGGCCGTGCCCGTGGCTTGCAGGCGCAGCTGGAAGGCCACCACGCCCCCAAAGAGCAAGGCCCCGAACAGGGCGCGGGCCGGGCGCCAAAAGGCGAAAATGACCAGGGCCACGGCTATCCAGCCCCGGCCCGCCGTAATGTTGTCTGTCCAGATATGCATGTAGGCCAGTGAAAGGTAGGCCCCGCCCAGCCCGGCCAAAAAACCGCCCAGCAGGGTTGTTTGCCAGCGCACCTTCAAGGGGGAAATGCCGGAGCTTCTGGCGGCTTCCGGGTTTTCACCTGTGGCGCGTATAGCCAGCCCGAAGCTGGTATGCACCAGAATGAACCAGAAAAGCGGGGGCAACAAAAAGGCCAGGTAGACCAGCGCGTCCTGCTGGAAAAATATTTGCCCTATGGCGGGCAGCTCGCTTAAAACCGGAATATTGAAGGCGCTGAATCCTTCTGTGGTTTTGCCTATGAAGGGGGTGCCCAGATAATTTGCCAAACCGCAGCCAAATGTAGCCAGCGCCAAGCCGGAAACCACCTGATTGCCGCGCAGCACAAGGCAGATAAGCCCGTGTACAGAGGCCAGGGCCAGGCCCCCAAGGCCGCCGCAAAGAAAGCCCAGCCACGGGCTGCCGCTTAAATAAAGCCCCAAAAAGGCCGTAAAAGCGCCAAAAAGCATGATGCCTTCTATGCCCAGGTTCAGTACCCCGGCCCTTTCCATAAACATTTCACCAAGGGTGGCATAAAGCAGGGGGGTGGCGGATTGCACCGCCGCGGCCAGTATGGGTACAAGCAGTTCCAGTTCCAAGTTCAGCTCTCCCAAAAGAATTTTCCAGGCATGATCCACGAACAAAATTTTCAAACAGGGTGTTCAAGCCGCCGCGTCATGATTTTCAGACAGGGTTTGCAAACAGGGTTTTCAAGCAGAGGCCATTGTGCAGTGGCCTCAAGCAAGGTTTGCGGGGGCGGCGGCCAGGCCGCGCAATAGTTCCGCCAGGCTGTGTTCATCCGTCATATGGTAGTGGGCGATATTCAGCAGGGCCGGGGCCGCCGGGTGGGTAAGCGAGGCAGCCACGGCAATATCGGCCTGTTGCATGGCTGCCAGGTCATTGGCCCCGTCGCCTATAAATACCACTTGATGGCCGTGTTTTTGTTCCGCAGCCACTATATTTTCCTTTTTCAGCACATTTTGCAAGCCCGTTACCCGGTTATTTTCCACCGTGGCCGTTGAAAACAGGCAGGGGCAGGCGATGCGCCCGGCCAGGCCCTTGGCCCAACAGGCCAGATTGGAACTGGCAACCAGGCAATCTTGCGGGTAATCGGCTATAAAGCCCAGCAGGGCCGGATAAAGCGGCACCGCTTCCAGCAGGGCGGCAATTTGGGAAACCGGGCAAGCGCCCAAAAGGGCCACGCGCTGGCGCAGGCAGGCCTCATAGGGCAGGCTGCCTTCCACCGCGGCCCTGGTCAGCCCGGCAATCTCCGGCCCCAGGCGGAAGTGTTCGGCAATAAGGGGCAGGGTCTCCTGCCGGGTAAGGGTGCCGTCCAAATCAAAAATAAACTTGCGGGGAAGGGAACTGCGCATGGTCAGAACCCGGGCCTAAAACCCACTGCTTGCGCCGCCGCCGCCGGAACGCCCGCCGCCAAAGCCCCCGCCCCCGGAACGTCCCCCGGAACGCCCGCCGGAACCGCCCCCGCCCCCGCCGAAGCCGCCTCCACCGAAGCCGCCGCCGGAGCTTCCGCCCGAGCCGCCGCCAAAGCCGCCCCAGGGCCAGTTGCCGCGCCCGCGCCGGGTTTTGCGGCTTTGATTTTGGGTTTGCTCAAAATCTTTCCAGGCCTCGTCATCGTTCGGATTGAGCGGGTCATTGCGCTGTTGCCGCCAGAATTCGTCATCATTTGGGTTGCGGCGCGGCAGGTTGCGCTTGCGTTTGTGGCGTTGCAGGTCGCTCATCACAACAATGAAGGCCACAATAAAAATCATGACGATAATGACGGTGGAAGGGTCAATTTCATCATCATCGGGCATTCGTGGCGCATTTTGGGCCGGGGCCTGCCGGGCCGTTTCTTGCCGCTGTTGTTGCGGGGCCGGGCCAACATTTTTGCGCGGGTAGTCGGTGCTGTTCAGCAGGTAGTCGCGCGTTGCCGCCAGGCCGTTGTAAAGACCGGGCCCGAAGCGCCCCGCCTTGAAGTCCGCCAGCATGTAATTTTGTTGCAGGCGGTAGCAAATGGCGTCTGGCAAATAGCCTTCAAGCCCGTAGCCTGTTTCAAAGGTTACGGAACGGGGCGGGTCTGTAAGCAGCAGGATAAGCAGGCCGTTATCCGCGCCTTTTTTGCCCACGCCCCAAAGTTTGAAAAGATCATTGGCAAAGCCGCGGTTGTCCGCGTCACGCAGGGAACGCAGCGCGACAATGGCGGTTTCTATTTCTGTTTCCGCCTTCAACTGGGCGGCAAGCCGGTTAAGGGAATTGACATCTGCCTGGTCAAGCACGCCATCCGGGTTGCTGACGTAATTTCCCGCATCCGCTGTTTGCGGGTTTGGCACGCTTTGCAGGGTGTGCGGGGCGGCCTGGGCGGCCTGGCCGACCGGGACGGGGCAGAAAAGCAACAAAACAAGCAGAACGGCAAGCGGCAGGCTGAATAGCTGCCCGCGTGACTGGAGGAATGCTTGCCCGCGCGGGTTGGCAAGCAGCGCAGCAAACGGCAAGCCCGCGCCTGTTGCGGACAAAAAGCGGGGCGGCCAAGGTGAAAAACGGCATAGAGGTTTGAACATATTTACTCGCTTTGCCACGGTATTTGTGGGCGCGGCCCTTGCGGGGGCAAGCCTTGCCGCCATGCGCGCCCGCCAAATATAATTGGCCAAATCCAATTGGCCAAATCTAATTGGCGAAATTTACCGTGGGGGCTTTTGAAGAACCGGGGTTCGCCTTGAAATAGGCGGCCGGTTCAAAGCCAAAAATACTGGCAAACAAGGATGAAGGAAAGCGGCGCACATGGGTGTTAT
The DNA here is from genome assembly GCA_031552315.1 of Desulfovibrionaceae bacterium. Classification (GTDB taxonomy): domain Bacteria; phylum Desulfobacterota; class Desulfovibrionia; order Desulfovibrionales; family Desulfovibrionaceae; genus JAVBMP01. The sequence continues at coordinate 28,277 of JAVBMP010000082.1, forward strand.
ATTTTTGCGCGCTTTCATTATAGCGCTTGCGTTCAACAGAAATGCGGTTTTCAGTGCCTTCAAGCTGCACCTGCAATTCGCGGAAGCTTTCACTGGCCTTCAGTTCCGGGTAATTTTCCGCCACGGCCAAAAGGCGGCTAAGGGCGCTGTCAAGCTGGCCTTGCGCGTCTTGGAAAACTTGCATGGATTGTTCGTTCAGGCGGGAAGGGTCTATGCTCATGCCGGTGGCCCTTGCCCGGGCGTTGATTACACCTTCCAGCGTTTGCCGTTCATGCGCGGCATAGCCTTTTACGGTATTCACCAGGTTGGGGATAAGATCCGCCCGGCGCTGGTACTGGTTTTCCACCTGGCTCCAGGCGGTTTTTACCTCTTCTTGCAGGTCTACCATGCTGTTATACGCGCCCTTGGCCCAGAAAAAGACAATTATGCCAAGCACAAGCGCCGCCGCAATGAGCGCAAGCTTGAATTTGGCCGGGTTTGGCGTTACCGGGTTTGAATTTTTTCGGCTTGAACCTGTTTGGTTTAAGCCGGTCTGGTTTGAATTTATGGGGTCGCTCATTTTGTTTCCTTGTGCGCGTTTCAGGGCCGCCGGGGCAAAAGGGCAAGCCCCCGGAATGTTGCCTTAAAAAATACTGCCTGATGATTGTTGCGTTATTGCGGCAACCACCAAGCAGTAACCTTTTTTATTATGAAATTCAAGACAGGCGATAGCGGAAGAGTTCATCCTTTACGGTCTTTACTATACGGCTTACTGTTTTATAAAGTTTTTTTCAAAATCGGCCTTTACTTCCGGCAAGCGGGCGCTGGCCGCCTTGTAGATAATTTCATCCACCAGTCGGTAGGCGTCTCTTATGGGCGCGGCCTGGCGGTAAAGGGCCTTGCCTTTTTCTATGGCGGCCTCATACTGCGCCTGGGTCAGGCTTTTGGGGTAGCCGTCCAGCCCGTGCAGAAACCTTTGCCCCCAAATGTGAACAAGCCTGCCATTGGGAAAGTTTTTCTCATCAGCTGTTTCCAGTTTGTTTTCTTTAAGCATGGCGGCTAATACAATATAGACCATTGCGTTATAAAATTTCTTGTCAAATGTTTTAATATAGCTTGTGGCTAAAGTTTGAGCAGCAGAGGTATTACCGCGTAAGGCGCTCAGATTGAGATAGTATTCCGCCTGTTGCTCGTCAGGTTCAAGCTCTGGCGTAAAAAGATAACCGGCGGCGATATCTTCCGCGGCATACGCATCCCCGGCCACAGAGGCGGCCACAAGCCAATATTGCCTTTCACCGTAAAATTCCCGTGACTTAAAACGCAGGGCTTTGGCATCATAACTGGTTGCCCCTGCGGGCATCGGCGGCAGCGGGGTGACCGGTTCGCGTTTATCGTAGGTAAGCCCCGCGCCAAACATGCCTTTGGGGTTTCTGGCCAGGGCGGAACGGCGGAAAAGTTCTGAACAGGCATACACGCTGCGTCTGACCTGTTCATTATTGCCCGCCCCTTTCAGCAGGAACAGCAGGTGGTGCATGGCTATGAAGCAGGTGCCTTCGCCTTCCCCCATTATTTCTGTAATCCATTTTTCCCAATATTCGGCGTTTATGCCGTAATAGCCGGGTTCTGCCACTTTTGCGGCAACGCAAAGCATGGCCAGGGCATCCGGGTCTCCAGCCCAGGCCGCTTGCATGAAGGCCGCATAACCCTGTTTCTGGTCTTCAAGGAAAAGCTCAAAGGCTTCTTCGAAGGCCGGGCTGTGCTTTTTTTCTGTTTCCCACCCCAGCGACCAATAAAAAGTTTCCGCCGCTGAACGCGGCGAGCCCGCATGGGCTGTTCCCCAAAAACCAAACAGGCACAAGATTAAGCAACAGGCGGAAGCGATTGTTTTTGCGGGCATAGGCTATTCCGGCATGCGGCGAATATCCGCACCCACGGCAGAAAGTTTGTGTTCAATGGCCTCATACCCCCGGTCAAGGTGGTAGATGCGCTGCACATGGGTTTCGCCTTTGGCCGCAAGCCCGGCCAGCACCAGAGAGGCGCTGGCCCGCAAGTCTGAAGCCATTACCGGCGCGCCCACAAGCTGCTTTACGCCGCGCAGCATGGCCTTGGAACCGGAAAGGTGAATGTCCGCGCCCATGCGGCCCAGTTCCGGCACGTGCATGAAGCGGTTTTCAAAAATGGTTTCTTCCACCAGGCTGGATCCGTTGGCCAGGGTCATAAGGGCCATAAGCTGGGCCTGCATGTCTGTGGGGAAGCCGGGGTAGGGCCGGGTGATAAGGTCCACCCCTTTCAGGCCGCCTTTTTCCGCCTTTACGCGAATGCCGCCATTTTCATTGCTGAATTGCACGCCCATTTGGCGCATTTTGCTTATTACGGCGGAAAGTTCTTCCGCCGGGCAATTTTCCAGCAGCAGGTCGCCGCCGGTTATGGCCCCGGCCACCATGAAGGTGCCGGCCTCTATGCGGTCTGGCATAATGCTGTAGCTGCAACCGCTAAGGCCGGGCACGCCCTGAATGTGCAACGTGTCTGAACCGATGCCGCTTATTTTGGCCCCGCAGGCCACAAGGAAGTTGGCAAGGTCGGTCACTTCCGGTTCACAGGCGGCATTGCGCAGAATGGTTTCCCCTTTGGCAAGGCTGGCGGCCATAAGCAGGTTTTCTGTGCCGCCCACGGTGGGCATGTCAAAGGTAATGTCCGCGCCGCGCAGTTCCTTGCAGCGGCCTATGATATAGCCGGAATCCAGGTCAAATTCCGCGCCCATTTGTTCCAGCCCTTTCAGGTGCTGGTCTACCGGCCTTGCGCCAATGGCGCAGCCGCCGGGCAGGGCAACCCGGGCTTCACCCAGGCGGGCCAGCAGCGGGCCAAGCACGCAAACAGAGGCCCGCATGGTTTTTACCAGGTCATAGGGCGCTTCCGGGTGCAGGTTTTTGACCCGGGTGCGCACCACGCCGGGCGCGCTGGCGTCCAGCACCGCTTCACAACCCAGAATATTCAAGAGTTTTATCGTGGTTTTGATATCTTGCAGGCGGGGCACATTGCTGAAGGTTATTGGCCCGTCCGCCAAAATGGCCCCAAAAAGAATGGGCAGGGCCGCATTTTTTGAACCGCTTATTTTTATTGCGCCATTAAGCGTTTTACCGCCGTTTATCACCAATTTTTCCATTTGTTTGCTCCATAATTGAAAGACTTTTCACAAAAAAGCTTGACCCGGTGGCCTGCACGGTGTAAATGCATCTTCTCACGCATGGCGGATGTAGCTCAGTTGGCAGAGCACCTGGTTGTGGCCCAGGTGGCCGTGGGTTCAAATCCCATCATTCGCCCCATATTTCGCCCCGTCTTTTTGGCGGGGTTTTTTTGTGCCTTGCGCAATATTTTTATGTTGCGGCCCAGCCTTCAGCCTTCGCGTGCCGCCAGGACGGATATTGGTCATTTGGATGCCGTGCCGTATTGGTTAAGGGCGCGTTTGTAGTTGAGCACGCCGTTCACAATGCCGTCCGCCACGCGGGAAATATAGGCCGGGTTGTTCATGCGCCGGGCCTCTGCCGGGTTGCTAAGGTAGCCCACTTCAATCAAAATGGCCGGCATGCGCGCGCCAAGCAGCACGTAAAACGGGGCGGAACGCGCGCCGTTGTTGGCGCAGGCAAGGCCGCAGTCCCCAAGGTTTTTCACAATGCCGTCCAGCACCATTTCTGAAAGTTCGCGTGATTCTTTCAGTTTCGCGTCCCGGCTCAATTCACTCAAAATAAATTGCAGGTCGCTTATTTCTTGCGTGGTCAGGCCGTTTTCCCGCGCGGCTATGCGGGCGGCGCTGTCTGATTTTGCCACGTCAAGGTAATAGGTTTCAATGCCGTTTACCGCGCTGTCTTTGTTGGCGTTTACGTGCAGGGAAATGAACAGGTCGGCCTTGTTGGCGTTGGCAAGTTTGGTGCGGTCTTCCAGCGGAATGAACACGTTTTTTTCCCGCGTGTACATAACCGTGAACCCGGCCTTGCTCAATTTGGCCCCCAGCTGGCGGGAAAGTTCATAGACATAGGCGCTTTCCACAATGCTGTTGCCCTTTGCGCCTGGGTCTTTGCCGCCGTGGCCGGGGTCTATCATGATGGTGCGTACGGTCATGCCAAGCTGTTCCGCCAGGGTGCCGGTTTGGCCGCGCTGGACGCGCCCGGCGGGAAGGGGCCTGCCGCCCGCCGGTTTGTTGTTCAAATAAAGCTTCATCCCTTCTGTGAACTTGTCACCCTGAGGGTAGGCGGCAAACATGTTTTCCAGCGCGGTTGTGCCCTGTTCCTTGTCATTAAGGCGGCGGACAAGTATCTGGGCCTGCTGGTACAGGGCGTCATCCGCCAGGGTGCTTTCCGGATAGCGGGCGGCGAAATTCGCAAAGCGCCCGGCGGCCTCTTGCCAGTCCGCCTTTTGGGCGGAACGCAGGGCCAGGGATTCCCAGGTTCGGGCGGAAAGAAAGTCCGCCTTTTCCGCCGCGGGGCTTGAAGGGGCCAGCCGGGCCACGCTTTGCAGGCGTTCATTCAGGCTTAGCCAGGCTTCACGCTGTTTGCCTTTGGGGGAATTGCCAAGGGCGGTAAATTCCTTGCGGGCCGCTTCATAAACTTTTTGCGCTTCCGCCGGGTTTTCTTGCGCGGCGCGGCGGTCACCAGGACTATTGGCGGGCTGCGCGTGATTATTGGCGGGCTGTGCACGGCTATTGGCGGGCCGGGTTTTTTCCGCTTCCGCCTTCGCGGCTTGCGCTTCTTTTTTTGGGGGTTCCTTAAGGCTGGCGGCTGTCTGGTTCAATTCCGCGCGCAGGCGTCCGGCCTGGGGGGAAAGGGAACTTTGCGGGAAGCGTTTTTCAAAATTCTGCAAAAGCTCCAGCCCGCCGGACGGGTTGCCAAGGTTTTGCCCCTGAATGCGGGCCTGATTGTAAACAGCCCGGTCAAGCCAGGCATAGCGCGGGTAGTTTTGGGCAAAGCGGGCGTAAGCTTCCGCCGCGCGGCGGTAGTCGCTGGCGGCGGCGGAACGGCGGGCAAGCATTTCACGGGTTTGGGCGGCCTGAAACAGGGACTGCGGGCCAACATCACCGGCCTGTGAAGAGGCCAGGCCGGCAAAGCCCTGTTCAATTTCTTCCCAATACTGGCGGCTGGCGGCCTTGGCGGCGTTTTTGACCAGGGTGTCACGTTCCTGCACAAGCAATTGATAGGCCTGTGAAGGGCTAAGGTTGCGTGTTGCAGCCTGGGCGCAAGGGGTTGATCCGGTTGCCAGGGCAACCAGAAACAGGGCGAAAAATATGGAAAAAACTTGCTTCAAGAGGCTTTGTCCGTTTTACAGAGAAAACACGCGTAAGATTTTTAGAAATAGTATCAATAATATCTAGAATGTTCAACCCCCAATCTTGCGTCCGCCCGCGCGGCCCGCGTCCGCCCGTGTACGCCTGTTCAGGCGCAGGCCCGCGCTTGCCGCATGCTTGTTCCCACATTTGCCAGGGCACTTGCCCGCGCGCATGCCCCCGCACTTGCCTAACTCGGCGGAAAAGCATATGCTGCCGTATATTTTTACAACCCCTTAAACAGGCCGGAGCAAATGAGCGACAACCCCTACATGAATGCAACCATGAACCAGGATGCCTGGCGCTTGTTCCGCATTATTGCGGAAACCGTCACGGGTTTTGAAACTTTGGGCACCGCCCGCAACTGCGTTTCCATTTTCGGTTCCGCCCGCGTAAAACCGGATGACCCGCTTTATGAAACAACCCGCGTGATTGCCCGCCTGCTTGTAGAGGCCGGTTACGGCGTAATAACCGGGGGCGGCCCCGGCATTATGGAAGCCGGCAACCGGGGGGCCTGTGACGGGAACGGCCCTTCCATAGGCCTGCACATAAACCTGCCGCATGAGCAGGAATGCAACAAGTACGTGAAAACCCGCTGCAACTTCCGCTACTTTTTCATACGCAAGCTGATGTTTGTAAAATACGCCATGGCCTATGTGGTAATGCCCGGCGGCATGGGCACCATAGATGAACTTTCTGAAGCCTTTGTGCTGGCCCAAACCCGGCGTATAAAGCCCTTTCCCATAATCCTGTACGACAGCGAATTTTGGGGCGGGCTTATGGACTGGTTTAAGGGAACAATGGTGAAGCGCGGCTTTATTAACGAAAAAGAGCTTGACCTGATGGTTGTTAAAGATTCGCCGCAAGAAGTGGTGGATTACATAAGCAGGCATGTAATTATTTGATGCCCCCGTTCCGCATAATGCCGGAAGCCCCGCCGGGCTGGAGTTGGCAGGCCCTTATGGCCCTGGCCCTTGAAGAAGGCGGGCTTGCCCTGCAACTGGGCGAGGTGCCGGTGGGGGCCGTGCTGGCGCACAAAGACGGGCGCATTCTGGGCCGGGGCCACAACAACATGCTGACCAGCCACAACCCGGCCGGGCACGCGGAAATTAACGCCCTGGCCGCTGCCGGGGCCGCCCTGGGCAATTACCGCCTGAACGACACCGTGCTGGTGGTAACGCTTGAACCCTGTTTGATGTGCGCCGGGGCCATTGCGCACGCCCGGGTGGGCGGCGTGGTATTTGGCGCGCCAGACCCAAAGGCCGGGGCGCTGGTTTCTTGCCTTGAAGCCTTTGAACTGCCCTTTTTAAACCACCGCCCATGGCACTGCGGGAATATTTTGGAAGAAGAATGCCGCGCGCAATTACAGGGCTTTTTTGCGGCGCGGCGTAAAGAAAGGGGCAAGGCTTAAGCCCTGCCTGAGGCTGTTGGCCCTGCCCTTGTAGAGGCCGTTGCACAACGGCCTCTTGTAACGGCTTACTCTTCCAGCGGCATTATCATGATGCCGTCTTTGTAGTAAAAGCGAAATTCCGGCTGTGGGGGTTCGTCTGAATATATCTCGTTAAAAAGGCAGCGGTTGGTTTGCGGCGTAAGCGGGTTGAAATCAATCAGCCGCAATTCCGGTTTGGTATACAGCACGCTGCAAACAAAGCTGTTGTGCCGGGCATTGGGCAGCACGGAATTGTATATGAAATCGCTGATGCCGGCGGCAATTTCCTCCACCGGGGTAATGCGGCGCGGGTCTTTCGGGTTATCGCTTCTGTAAAACTGTGAAATGCCCCAGAGCCGCCGGTTTTTGACAATACAGCGAAATTCCTGCCAGGGCTTTATGTCTATCCAGGGGCGCACAAAATATACCGGGGTGTAGGAATGCGCCAGGCCCCATTCCCCACTTTCCAACAAGTTTTGGCTCTTCCCCCACAGCAGCATGAATGCTTTGGCGTTTTTCACCTTGTAGCTTGGGTGAAAGATATCCGCCGGGCTGCATGAACCAAGGCGCACAAAACTGCCGCCGCGGTTTGCTTTGATGGCCGCATCCATTTCTTTCCAAAAAAGACCCAGAATTTGCGCATTTTCTGGGGTAGGCGCCGGGGACTTCATTGCCCGTTGGGGCACAAAAAGATTCAGCAGGCCTTCCGGCAGGTTTTCCAGAAAAAAGTCGGCGGCCAGCGCTGTATATTCCGGCGTATCGTCCGGGCGCGGTGTATAAGGCCCGGGCACCATGCCACATATTTTTCTGGATTCTTCCGCGGTTATCAGGCCGCGCACAAATTCCGCAAAGCTGTCCGCAACCTGCCCTTCACAGGCAATGCCTTCAACTTCCTGCTCCGTGGCAAAATAGTACTCGTTGTCATCCGTATAGATGCAGGCCGGTTCAAACCCTTCAACGCGCCAGTATGTAACCTTGCCGTAATTTTCTTCCCCAAAGCCCAGCAGAACAAAGCCGTCTCCCCAAATTTCCCCTATGGGCAGGGTATTTTCCGGCAAGGTGTAGTCATAAAAGCCTTTCAGCTTGTCCAGTTGGTCGGCGTGGCCGCATTCAAACATTTTTTCAAGCACAACGTGTTCGTTATCCAGCAGACGGTGGCTTCCTTCCGGCCAGGTTACGATCATCCCCCTGCAAATGTCTTCACGGTGGCGCTTTCTGGCGTGTTGAATAAAGCCGCCGTTGCAATGAAGCAGGTAATTTTTGTAGTCTTCCGGCAGCTTCGCGTTAATGGCGCTTTCAACTTTTGCAATATCTTCCGGCGTGGCCTGTTCTTTTTCCTTATTGAAAGACAGGAATGTGAAACCTGCTTCAAGCAGATCCTGAAAATTCATGTTTATACCTCACAATGCCCGGGTTACAAAATAAGGGTAAACAACAACGCCCGGTTGCCGGTCTGGAACAGGTTGAAAACAGGGCAATGAAAATACGGTGTAGATATAATGCCAGGCCAGGCGCGTCACGCGCCGCCTTTCGCCTCCAGATCCCGGTAGATCTTGCGAATAAGCGAGGCCAGGGCGCGGGTATCGTCTGTATCCACGTCGCTGAAGCGCAGCCCGGTCATGTAGCGCCCGCCCTTGGGCGTGCACCAGCTTACTTCCGCGATGCCCGCCAGGGATTGGTCAATGTCATTTTCATATATTTTGAAAAAGCCGGGCGAGTGTTTGTTCAATGAGGGGATGAAAATTTTTACCTGAAGCTTGGTGCCCGGTTCAAAACTGCGTGAGGTGGGCACGCAAAACCCGCCTTCGCTTATGTCAAAGCAGTTGCTGTCAATAGAAAGGCTGGACGGCATGGGGAGGCGTATTTCCTTCGCTTCCACCTTATAAGGTTTGGGCAGCCTTAAATATTTGCGTTTTTCCGCGCCGTTTTCCATATAATAACTCCTGTAAGGCAGATATATATAATGTTTACGCCACATTGCGCATGCCGCAGGGCAACCCCGCCAAGGGCGGCACAAGGTTATTTCCAATAGCTTACTATATACATATTCCCCATATCTAGGCAAGTGGTTTTAGGAAAGCGTGGCCGGAAGCAATTTTTAAACTTTTTGCAAAAAAAGCTTGCTTTTTTAAAAAGAGAGGGCTATAGAAACCTCTCGATTCGCCGTGGTGGTGGAACTGGTAGACACGCCATCTTGAGGGGGTGGTGTCCAAAAGACATGAGAGTTCGAGTCTCTCCCACGGCACCAAAATTTAAAGGGTTACAGCTAAGAGGCTGTAACCCTTTTCTTTTTTTCTTCGCGCAAATATTCACGTCAGGCAGGCTATTGGCGGCAGACGGTAGCCCCCATCTTGGTTTTGGCTTGTAAAAAAGCAGGCCAGCGCCACAGTGCGCAAGAATTTGAGTTCAAGCTTATTTGTCCCAATAGGCTTTTGCCCTTTGGTTCCAGGCTACCGAGTTCCAGCTGGTTGGCCAGCCGGCGGGTTTTTTGCGCAGGCCTTTGCCGTAGAGGGCCGTTAGAGCATTTTACTCTTGAAATAATCTAGAAAATTGTGTATGATTTTCTCATGAGCATAGCAAGTCCCGAAATTCGTAAAATAGCGGTAGAGGCATATCTTTCTGGCAAAGCCACGCAACAGCAGCTTGCTGATATTTTTG
>JAVBMP010000126.1:0-8197 GCA_031552315.1 Desulfovibrionaceae bacterium
CCGAGGCCGTTACACAATGAGAATTTTTGTTCTTTTACAAGGAGTGCGAGGTCCGTGCGGAGGGAGTATATTCAAGCATATATGACCTTCGCGCGGGACGAAGCACGACGCAGTAAAAGGGCAAAAAGGCCATTGTGCAACGGCCTCGAACCCCCGCAAGGGCGGCGCTTGTAAGGGCACGCCCGCACAACGGCCTCAAGTTACAAAATCTGGCTTAAAAACAGCTTGGTGCGTTCATGCTTCGGGTTGGTGAACACATCATCCGGGTCGCCGCTTTCCACAATCGCGCCTTTATCCATAAAGACAACCCGATCCGCCACTTCACGGGCAAAGCCCATTTCATGCGTCACCACAACCATGGTCATGCCTTCTTTGGCAAGGGTTTTCATAACATCCAGCACTTCGCCCACCATTTCCGGGTCCAGCGCGGATGTGGGTTCATCAAACAGCATAATGGCCGGGTTCATGGCCAGGGCGCGGGCAATGGCCACGCGCTGCTGCTGCCCGCCGGAAAGCTGATCCGGGTAGGCGGTGTGCTTTTCCGCAATGCCCACCTTTTCCAAAAGCTCCATTGCCCGTCTTTGGGCCTCTGCCCTGCCGCGCTTGCGCACGATGCGCTGGGCCAGCATGACGTTTTCCAGCACGGTAAGGTGCGGGAACAGGTTGAAGCTTTGGAAGACCATGCCCACTTCGGCCCGCAAGGCGTTTATGTTGCAGGAGGAAGCCAGAATGTTGTGCCCGCCGATGAGTATTTCCCCGCCATCGGCGTATTCCAGCCGGTTCAGGCAGCGCAGAAAGGTTGACTTGCCGGATCCGGATGGGCCGATTATAACCACTACCTCGCCCTTTTCCACCTTCAAAGATACCTTGTTAAGGGCCTGCAAGGGGTGGGGAAGGTAAAAAAACTTGTCTACATTACGCGCTTCAATCATCTACGCACCGCCCTACGTTCAAGATACTGCACAAACAATGACAGGGCAAAGGTAAGCGCCAGGTAAAGCAGGGCGCAGACAAACCAAAGCTCCAGCGATTGCAAAGAGGAAGTTATGGCCTCACGAGTCATCTTTGTAAGCTCGCGCACGGTAATTACCCCAAGCAGGGAAGAATCTTTTATAAGGCTTATGAACTGCCCGGCCAGGGGCGGCATGATGCGGCGGAAGGCCTGGGGCAAGACAACCCGCTGCATGCACTGCCAGTTTGTCATGCCCAAAGAACGCGCGGCCTCTGTTTGCCCGCGCGACACGGACTGGATGCCCGCGCGCACAATTTCCGCCACATAGGCCCCGGTGAAAATAGCCAGGGCAATGGCCCCGTACCAGAATTGCGGAATGGCTGAAAGCCCGAACTGCCGCAAAAGCTCGTCCACCACCGTGCCCACAACGAAATACCAGATGAATATCTGCACCAGCAAAGGCGAACCGCGAATAAATTCAATATAAAGCACAGACCACCAGCGCAGGGCCGGGTTGTCTGAAATGCGGCAAAGCCCGGTTATAACACCCAAAAATATGCCGATGGCTATGGCCCAAAGGCTTACGGTAAAGGTTATCCACAAACCTTGCAGCAAGATGCCGGGTTTGCTTACATGGTGGGTGCCCAGGTGCTGGCCGTAATGCAGGGTATAGCCTTCAGACACGCCAAGGTCTGTATCGCCCGGCAATTCCACGCTTACCCGCTTGTCTTCACCATCCGGCTTGATGGTAAGCACCTTCAGGCCGCCCTTGTCTTCTATTTTTTCCAAAGTGCCGTCATAGGCGCTGCTTACCGACTGCTCGCCCGACACCCAAAAATACTGGGGCACGCGTTCCCAGCGCCAGATGTATTTGACCTGCGAGGTGGCCATAAACATAAAGGTGGCCAGAATGAAAAGAGATTCAAAAAAAATCAGCGCGCAAAGAAAATAATACCTTTCGCTCTTGGGTTTATCAAGACTGCGGCGGCGTTTGCCGCGCCCTACGCGGTACGCGCAAAAGGCCAGCAAGGGCGCCACCAGTACAATGCCGACAATGCTCCACAAGGGGAGAGGTAAATATTCCATTGAGGTTCCTTACAGTTAAAGCTTAAATATAACTATTGTTACCTTTAAAAATCTTCCAGCGCCGGGCTTATCAAATGGGCGAAGGCCGGGGCCGGGGCCGGTTTTATCGGTTTACCCGGCGCGGGCAGCAGGCGCACGGCGCGTCCTTCCACCTTCAGCCGTCCTTCGGCCAGCCACTGTATGGCCTGGGGGTAGATGCGGTGTTCCAGCGCGTGAACGCGCCCCATGAGGTCATCTTCGCTTTCTCCGGCCTGCAAGGGGCAGGCCGCCTGAATGATTATGGGGCCGCCGTCCAGTTCTTCCGTCACCAGGTGCACGGTGCAGCCGCTTATGCGCACGCTGTAATCCACCGCGTCCTTGCCGCCGTGCAGGCCTATGAAGCTGGGCAGAAGCGAGGGGTGAATGTTCAGCACCGGGCCGGGGGCTTCACGCAAAAATTCCGGCGTAAGCAGGCGCATGTAGCCCGCCAGCACAACAGCTTCCGCCCCGGCGTCCTTTATGGCCGCCAGCATGGCCGCGTCAAAGGCCGCCCTGGAAGATTGCGCCCCGGAAAATTCGGATGGCTTGTGCGCCCAGGTGGGCACGCCAAATTCCGCCGCGTGCTTCAAGGCCCCGGCTTCCGGGTTGTTGGAAAGCGCAAGGCATACCTGCGCCTTCAGCCGCCCGGCCGCAGCCTGTTCCAGAATGACCCGCAGGTTTGAACCCCGGCCGGAGGCCAGTACCGCTATTTTCATAAAAATGCCTTATTGCCCCATATCTTCCAGCAGGCGGGCGCATACCTGAACAACATTTTCCGGCGTAAAGCCAAAATGTTCAAACAGCACCTTGCCGGGGGCGGATTCCCCAAAACCGTGCATGCCTACAATTTTGCCGTCAAGGCCCACATACTTGCGCCAAAAGTCGGCGGTGGCCGCTTCTACGGCTACCCTGGCCCGCACGGCGTTGGGCAGTACAGATTCCCGCCAGGCGGCGCTTTGCGCGTCAAACAGCGCGGTGCAGGGCATGGATACCACGCGGGCGCGGATGTCGCGTTCCGCCAGAATTGCCGCTGCATCCAGGGCCAGGGACACTTCAGACCCGGTGGCTATAAGAATTATGTCCGGCTTGCCGGGGCATTGCAGCACATAACCGCCGTGCCGGGCCATTTCCAGCGCCTTTTCCGGGGTAAGCTTCTTGCGGGGCAGCACGGGCAAATCCTGACGGCTCATGGAAAGGCAGCTTGGGCCGTCATGCTCTTCCAGCGCGGCCTGCCAGGCGGCAATGGCCTCTATGCGGTCCGCCGGACGCCAGACTTTAAGGTTGGGTATGTAGCGCAAGGCGGCCAATTGTTCTATGGGCTGGTGCGTGGGGCCGTCTTCACCAACGCCGATGGAATCGTGCGTCAAAAGCCAGATAACCCGCTGCCGCATAAGGGCGGAAAGGCGTATGGCGTTTTTGGCGTAATCGGAAAAGATAAGAAAGGTGCCGCCATAGGGGATAAAGCCGCCGTGCAGGGCAAGGCCGTTCATAATGGCCCCCATGGCAAATTCACGCACCCCGTAGGAAAGGAAGTTGCCGTCCAGGCGCGCCGCGTCTTCTTCAGCGGACGGGCCGCCCCGCTGCATGGACACCGGGCGGCTGCCCTGCCAGCGCACGCCGACAGAGCCGGTCAAATCGGCGGAACCGCCAAAAAGTTCCGGCAGCAGCGGGCCAACGCGGTTCAGCACCACGGGGGAACTGTTGCGCGTGGCTTCCTTCATTTCCGCCTTGCGGGCCGCTTCAAGGCTTTCTGCCAGAAGGGCCTTTATTTCCGCCCCCAATTTTTCCGGCAGCCGCCCCTGCATACGGCGGCTGTATTCCGCCGCGTCTTCGGGGAACTGTTTGCTGTATTCGGCGAAAAGCTTGTTCCACTTTTTTTCGGCGGCCTCGCCTTTAAGGCGGGCATCCCAGGCGCTGCGCACTTCTGAAGGTATTTCAAACGGGCCGTAATTCCAGCCCAGCTGTTTGCGCGCCCCGGCCACTTCTTCCGCCCCCAGGGGCGAACCGTGGCTGGACGACTTGCCCGCTTTGGTGGGCGCGCCAAAGGCGATAGTGGTTTTGCAGCAGATCAGGCTGGGTTTGTCCGTGGTTTTGCGGGCCTTGGCAATGGCCTTTTTAACGGCTGCCGCGTCATGCCCGTCCACCCCGTCAATTACCTGCCAGCCGTAAGCCTTGAAGCGTTCCGGCGTGTTGTCGGTAAACCAGCCCTGTACCGGGCCGTCTATGGAAATGCCGTTGTCGTCCCACAGGCAGACAAGTTTGCCCAGGCCAAGGGTGCCGGCCAGGGAACAGGCCTCGTGCGAAATGCCTTCCATAAGGCAACCATCGCCCAAAAATACATAAGTGTAATGGTCAACTATGGGGAAATTTTCTTTATTGAAGCGTTCCGCCAGCAATTTTTCCGCCAGGGCCATGCCCACGGCGGCGGCTATGCCCTGACCCAGCGGGCCGGTGGTAACTTCCACCCCCGGGGTAAGGCCATGTTCCGGGTGGCCGGGTGTTTTGGAACCAAGCTGGCGGAAATTTTTGATTTCTTCCAGCGAAACATCGTACCCGGAAAGGTGCAGCAACCCGTAAAGAAGCATGGATGCATGCCCGTTGGAAAGCACAAAGCGGTCGCGGTTATGCCAGGCGGGGTTGGCCGGGTTGTGGCTTAAAAAATCGTTCCACAACACTTCCGCCATATCCGCCATGCCCATGGGGGCGCCGGGGTGGCCCGACCTGGATTTTTCAATGGCGTCCATGGCCAGGGCGCGTAGCGCGTTGACCAAATTTTTACGCTCTGCAGACATACAATCAATCTCCGCTGGCAAGAGTTTTTAAGCCGGTATTCCGGCAAGTTACGGCATTTTTACGCCTGGCAACGCATAGCGCGGCAGACAAGGACGTTTACCGCCCCCTGCCCGCAATGCCCGCATGCGTTCCAGAGTCCATTTGCTCTTAACAGGTTTTGCAAAACTTTTAAACTGTTTTTGCGGCAGACGTAAAGGCTTTATATTGTTCACTATAATTGGAATTTTTAAAAAATGCGGAACCGGAAACCAGCACATCCGCCCCGCAATTTACCAGCCGGGCCGCGTTGTTCAGGTCTGCCCCGCCGTCTACCTGAATAAGGGCCGGGCTATTATGGGCCAGCAACATTTTTTTCAGGGCGCTTATTTTTTCATAGCTTTGCGGGATGAAGCCTTGCCCGCTGAAGCCGGGGTTCACGCTCATAAGCAGCACCATGTCCACGTCCGGCAGCACATGTTCCAGCACGCAAAGCGGGGTTGCGGGGTTAAGGGATACCCCGGCCTGCATGCCCCGGCGGCGTATTTCCGCCAAAACGCGCTGCAAGTGGCGGGTGGCTTCAGCATGCACGGTAAGCATGTTGGCCCCGGCGTCGCAAAATTCGTCCAGATAGCGTTCCGGGCTTTCAATCATCAGGTGCACGTCAAAAAACAGGCGGCTTTTTTTGCGCAGGGCCTTTATAACCGGCGGTCCAAAGGTGATGTTGGGCACAAAAAGGCCATCCATTACATCCCAGTGCGCCCATTCCAGGCCGGCGGCCTCCAGGGCGGCCAGTTCATCACCCAGACGGGTAAAATCCGCTGAAAGCAAAGAAGGAGAAAGAATCACCGCGTCACCTCCGTAACCGGCTTGGAACCTGCAATAGTCTTAATTTATTAGCAATAGTGAAAGGTTATTCATTACGGCCAAACTTTTCAATAAACATATCCGCATCATCCACGCCGCAAACCGGGTCTTGCCCCCCTGAGTGCCAGACGGTGGAAGCGGCGTCAGCCGGGCCGTCAAAGTAATCAACGTCAGCCGCGTCATCCGCGTCATCCGGGTCATCCGGGTCATCTGGGCCGGCCGTGTCATCACCGTAATCCGCGTCAGCCGGGCCAGCCACCAGGTCTTCCCATTCAACCGCTTCATATTCCAGATCTTCCGCATCGGGATTTTCCTCATCCTCTTCCAGGGCGTAGGAATAATCGTCTTCCGGGCACAGGTATTGGCGCAGGGCCTTGAGTTCACCAACTACCAGGTTGATGCGGGCCTCAAGGGCCAGCTTTTCTTCCACCGGCACCCATTCTTCCGGGTTTGGCCCAGGCGCCGGGCGGGCGGCCGAATTGGCAGCCGAGGCGGCGGACGGGCAAGCGTCCGGCGCGGCAGCTGAATTGACATCTGTGCAGGCCAGGCCATTTGGCTCTGAATACGGCCCGCCGGGCTTGCCGGGCGCGGGCCGGGCGTTGGATGTCATTATTTGTTCCGGCAAATCCGCCGGGGTAAAACTTTCCAGCAGGCGAATGCGGGCGGGTTCCGCATTTTGGCCGGGTATGGAGTGCGGGCCAGACCCGCCAGAAGGGCCTGCCGCGCCAGATTCGCCAGCAGGGCCAGACAGGCCAGGCAGGCCGGAAGGCGGCACAACAAAAAGCGACCAGCCTTTTTCCGCCTCATCCCCGTTGCTTTCCGCAAGAGAAAACCATTCCGGTTCATCATCATCAAGCGCCGGGTCGCTGTAAGGCCCCACCCGCCCGCCAGACATGGCAGACATGGCAGACATGGCAGACATGCCAGACACGGCAGACATGGCCGCGGCATTTTCAGGCCCAGAACTTTCGGGGCCAGGACTTTCAGGGGCAGCGTCTTCAGCGGTTGAATTTTCAAGGATGGCGTCTTCCCGGTCATCTTCCAGCGCAAAGCCAAAAAAGCGGGCCAGCATGGAATCGCCCACACTTTCCCGCTGGGTTGCGGGGTACAGGCTCCAGCCGTCTTCAGAATCTTCCGGCTGGGGGATATGTTGCGGGCTTTCCGCAGCTTCCCCGGCCGGGGTGTTTTGGGCGGCGCCTGAAGCCTGCCAGGCGTTTGTGTCGGCAGGGGCGGCTTCTTCCGGAAGTTGCCAGCGCAGGGCGGCTTCATCTTCCTCATCCAGCTCGCTTCCCCAGGCCGGTTTGGGCACCGCGCCGGAACGCACCATGCTTAGCATGGCCTCCAGCCCCGGCAGATAGATGCGGCCTTCCGCCTCTTCATCTTCCGGCCCGTCAAAGTCTGTGGCATCAAGCGCTTCAGGTTCCGCTTCCTCTTCCGGGCGGGCATAAGCAGCGGGCATCAGGCGCTCCGGCATGGATGGCAAAAGGTGCTGAGCCAAAAAGGGCGGGATATTTTTTAGCGCGGGGGCATTGGCCGGTGAGCGGCCTTCAGAAATGCGGCGCATAATGGAAAGGTAAGCCGCGGCGGCCGTGGACGCGGTCATGCGCCCGTGGCCGTCCGGAAGGCCCGCCAGGGTGCCGGGCCGGGCGTTTTGCGCGTTGAGCAGGACATGTTGAGCATTGGGCAGACCGCCGGGGCGCGCCCCGGTATGAGCATCCGCCTCAAGGCCGAAAGCGCTGTCTGGCCGGGCGTCAAGTAAAGCATCCGGTCGGGTACTCGTCTGGGCACCTGCCCCGCCATCCGCAAGGGGCTGACCGGCAACAGGCTCAAGCCCTGGTCGAAGGTCTGGCCGAAGATCTGGCCGA
Source organism: Desulfovibrionaceae bacterium (assembly GCA_031552315.1). GTDB lineage: Bacteria > Desulfobacterota > Desulfovibrionia > Desulfovibrionales > Desulfovibrionaceae > JAVBMP01. Next base: position 7,558 of record JAVBMP010000126.1, read on the forward strand.
AGGTCTGGCCCAGGCTCTGTCCCGGCGTGGGCCGGGGCCTTGCGGCCCGGCAAGGAAGTTTCCCCGGAAAGGATTTTGCGCGCGCCTTCAATGGTAAGACCCCTGTCGTGCAACAGGGTTTTGATGCGGCGCAAAAGCTCTATATGCTCTTCAGTGTAAAGGCGCTGCCCCTTTTCCGTGCGCAGGGGCACAAGCTGGGAAAATTCTGTTTCCCAGAAGCGCAACACATAGCTTTTGAGCTTTAAAAGTTCGGCAGCCTCACCTATTTTATAGGTTTTTCCCGCCATTTTCCGGCCTCCGGATGAAAAACGCTATATTTGAACGCCAAGCTTGCGCCTTAGGGCATCGGCCACAGCATCGCGGGTTTTATCAACTTCCGCGTCTTTCAAAGTACGTTCCGGGTGGCGGAAGGTCAAGCGATAAGTCAGGTTGCGCGTCTTTTTATCTTTGGGCATAAAAACGTCAATTAACTGGACATCTTCCATGAAGGCGGGTTTTTCTTGCGCAATGGCCTGTTCAATGGCCACGGCTTCCACTTCCAGCGAGGCGATAACGGTTATATCGCGGCGCACCGGCGGGTAAACCGGCAAGGGTTCAAAACGCAGGGCGGCGGCGTCATGCAGCTCACGCAGGGCGCGCA
>JAVBMP010000021.1:0-28889 GCA_031552315.1 Desulfovibrionaceae bacterium
CACAATGAGAATTTTTGTTCTTTTACAAGGAGTGCCCCTATCCCGTAGTTCCGTGCGGAGGGAGTATATTCAAGCATATATGACCTTCGCGCGGGACGAAGCACGACGCAGTAAAAGGGCAAAAAGGCCATTGTGCAATGGCCTCTAGTGTAACTCTTGCAAGAATAAGCTGTATGGGGTAGTGGCTACATCCGGGGAGTAATTTCCCCCGCTTGCGATTTTGTTGGACAAGACACCATTTTACTGACGGTAGCGGACATGAACTTTTTAAATGCGCTTATTCTTGGCCTGGTTGAAGGGCTTACGGAATTTTTGCCGGTTTCTTCCACCGGGCACCTGATAATTGTGAACAGCCTGTTGAAGCTGGAAGGCCCGGTAGTGGAAGCCTTTGACATAATTATTCAGCTTGGGGCTATTCTGGCGGTTGTTTTGCTGTATTGGGAACGCTTTGTGGGGCTTGTGCCATTTGGAAGCGCAAAACGGCGTTTTGCGGGCTGGCGCGGGCTGTGGCTGCTGTTTTTGACCTGTTTGCCCGCCGGCCTGCTGGGGCTTTTGGCGCATGATTTTATAAAAGCGCGGCTTTTTCACCCCCTGCCGGTGTGCCTGGCCCTGGTGGTTGGGGCGTTGCTTATGCTGCTGTTGGAACGCTTCAAACCCAAAGCGCGTTATTATTCTCTGGATGAGGTCACCCCCGGCCTGGCTTTGGGCATAGGGCTTTGCCAGTGCTGTTCATTGTGGCCGGGGTTTTCGCGTTCCGCCTCCACCATAATGGGGGGCATGTTGCTGGGGGCGGAAAGGCGCCTGGCGGCGGACTATTCCTTTATTGCCGCCGTGCCCATTATGTTTGCGGCCACAGGCTATGAACTTTACAAGAATTTCAGCCTGATAAGCGGGGACGCCTTGCCGGTGTTCGCTGTGGGCTTTGTGGTTTCCTTCATATCCGCCTGGCTGGCGATAAAGTTGTTTATAAACCTGGTAGGCCGCCTTGGCCTGGCCCCGTTTGCCGTTTACCGCCTGGCGCTGGCCCCGCTGGTATACTGGTTTATGGTGTAACACCAATAGCTTTGCGGCAAAACACCTTAATTTTCTTGCGGTTTTTGCCCGCAGGCCGCGCACGGTTCTTGCGCCAGGCAGTCAAAGGTGCCGCCAAGCATGCCTTTAAAGGATTCATGCGCGGGCACTTCCGGGGCGTTGGGGCTGGAACATGAGGCCTGGGTGGAATTAAGGCGTTGCAGCTCTCTGGGGCTTTTGTATTCCAGTTCGCCGCAAAACTTGCAGCGGTAATAGGTGGCCTTGCGGGAGCAGTTGCAGTCTTCTTTCACGTATTGGTGCTTTCTCATTTTTTGGCCCTGCAAAAGTATTTGTGTTAATTCAGGCAAGTTCAGGCAAAAAATTAATCCGGCCTGTTTATGCCGCACCACTGGCGGGAAACCAGCACCGCGCCAATAACCATATTTTCCGCGTTGCGGTAGGGGGCTATGGTATAGTGCAGGCGGGTGGAATCCGGCATGACCAGGGCGCCTTCCGTTGGGGCGTAATTTTGCAAAAAGCGGTGCAGGACGTTCGCTTCATCATCCTTGTCCAGAAAGGGCACCCTTTCCCCTTCTTTCACGCGGCCTTCAGCCAGGCGTCTGGCCTCATTGTTGGCGGTTATAAGCCGCCCTTCAAGGTCTGTAACCATTACCGCTTCCAGCAGGGAATTTATGGTGGTGTTTATAAGGCTGTAAGCGGTCTGGAAGGCGTCTTCCGCCATTTTTTTCTCTGTAATATCAACGACAACCCCTTCATAATGGGTAAGGTGGCCCTGGGGATCATAACTGGGGGTGCAGTATTCGCTTATCCAGATCATTTCGCCGTCTTTGCCGTAAACCTTGGAACTGAAATCAAAAACCGGGCCGTACAGCAGCAGGCGGATAAGTTCCTTGCGCCTTTCCGGCGCGTCATAAAGCTGTTCATCTTGTGAATGCAGGTTTTGCAGCAAATCTTCCGGCGAACTGTAGCCCAGCATGTCCGCAAAGGCCTGGTTGCAAGTGGTGTAGTAACCATCTGGACTGCTTATATAAATACCGATAGGGGCGTTGCTGAATATTTTGCGGTAGCGTTTTTCGCTTTCTTCAAGATTTTTTTTCAAATTGTGGTGGCGCGTGGCCAAAAGCAGGTTCATTTTCAGGTTTATGGCGCTTATGGGCTTGGGGATGAAGCTGAAGGCCCCGCTGTTTGAAACGCCCTGCAAGACATCTTCACCTTCCGCGCCGGAAACTATGATGACCGGAATATCCGCTTCTTTGGTGATGTGCCGGGTAAGTTCCAGCCCGCTGGATCCGTCTTTGAGCACAAGATCCATAAAAACCAGGTCTGGCCGCAGGGCTTCCAGCGCCAGCAGGACGCTTTCTTCATTATCCGCCTTGCCGCATACCTTGTGGCCGCTTTCTTCCACCAAATCCGCCAAAAGTTCCGCCAAAATGGGTTCATCTTCCACAATAAGGACATTAAGAACTTGTTGCATATGAATAAGTTACCTTGTGCAATAGTCTCACGTTGGGAACAAAACAGTACAAAATAAAATTGCAAGCCGCCGGGTAAAAATCACACGGCGGCTTGCAGCTTATGGGAAAATTTCAACGCGGTCAAATTTGTTTTTCAAGCACAAAGGCCATGCCCGCCAGGGGGGGCAGGGTAAGGTTGATATAATATTCATTTCCGTTGACCGGGTGTTCGCTTTTTTCCGCCAGCAGGGGCAGCGGGTTGCCCACGTTACCGCCGCCGTAGTATTGGCTGTCTGTGTTCAGGCATTCACGCCACAGGCCGCCTTCCGGGCAGGGCACGGAATAGTTGTGGCGCACAACCGGGGTGAAGTTGAACACCCAGACCAGGGTTTTTTCCCCTTCCGCCTTGCGGCAAAAGCTTATTATGGACGCGTTGTGGTCGGAAAAATCCAGCCAGTTGAAGCCCTGCCAGCTGTGGTCTTCCCGGTGCATGGCCGGTTCATCGCGCAGAATTTTGTTCAGGTCGCGCAAAAGGTCGCGTATGCCGCTGTGGGCCGGGTAGTCCAGCAGGTTCCAGTCCAGTTCACGGCTTTCATTCCATTCTGTCCATTGCCCAAATTCGCTGCCCATAAAAAGCAGTTTTTTGCCGGGGTGCGCCCACATGTAAGCGTAAAGCAGGCGCAAGTTGGCCTGTTGCTGCCACATGTCGCCGGGCATTTTGGAAAGCAGCGATTTTTTGCCGTGCACCACTTCATCATGCGAAAGGGGCAGAATGAAGTTTTCCGTAAAGGCATAGAGCATGGAAAAGGTAAGCAGGCCGTGGTGGTATGAGCGGTGTATGGGGTTTTGCGCCATATAGCTTAGCATGTCATGCATCCAGCCCATGTTCCACTTGAAGGTGAAGCCAAGGCCCCCGGTGTAAACCGGGCGGGAAACGCCGCCCCAGGATGTGGATTCTTCCGCAATGGTCATGGCCCCGGGGAATTGCCCGTGCACCACGCTGTTCATTTCCCGCAAAAAGGAAATGGCCTCCAGGTTTTCTTTGCCGCCGTAGATGTTGGGCACCCATTCCCCTTCCTTGCGGGAATAGTCGCGGTAAAGCATGGAGGCCACGGCGTCAACGCGCAGCCCGTCCACATGAAATTCACGCAGCCAATAAATGGCGTTGCCCAAAAGGAAGTTGCGCACCTCATTGCGGGCGTAGTTAAAGACATAGGTGCCCCAGTCCGGGTGTTCACCCAGTTTGCGGCCAAAATGCTCATACAGGGCGGTGCCGTCAAAACGGCCAAGCCCGGCGTCATCTTTGGGGAAGTGGGCGGGCACCCAGTCCAGGATTATGCCAATGCCGTTTTGGTGGGCCTGATCCACAAAATATTTGAAATCCTCCGGCGTGCCGAAGCGCGATGAGGGGGAATAATAGCCGGAAACCTGATACCCCCAGGAAAGGTCAAGCGGATGTTCAGAAACGCCCATAAATTCTATGTGGGTAAAGCCCATATCTTTCACGTACGGCACAAGGCTGTGCGCCAGCTCGCGAAAGTTGAAGAAGGGCGGTTCCGCGTCATGCTTTTTGCGCCAGGCGCCGGGGTGGGCCTCGTAGATGGCCATGGGCTTTTTCAGCGGGCTTTGGGCCTGGCGTTCCGCCAGCCAGCCTTCATCATTCCAGCCGTAATCTGAAAGGCCCCAGGCCACGGACGCGGTGTGCGGGCGCAGTTCACTGTGAAAGGCATAAGGGTCGCTTTTATAGACAATGCGGCCGTCTTTGCCTTTTATGCCGTATTTGTAGCGCATGCCGCGTTCAAAGCCCGGCACAAAGGCCGCCCAGATGCCGGAACTGCCCACAGGGTAAAGGGCGCAACGCGCCCATTGCCAGTCGTTGAAGTCGCCCGCCAGGTGCGCTTCTTGAGCGTTGGGGGCCCACACGGCAAAGCGGAAGCCGTCTTGCCCGTCTTGAGTTGCCGGGTGCGCGCCAAGAATTTTATAAATATCCCAATGCTTGCCTTGCCCGAAGAGGTAAAGGTCAAAGGGTTCTATGAACAGGGGACTGCTGTCTTGCAGTTTTTTTTCCGCCAGTTTATTCATTATGTATCCTTAAAATATATTAAAATATTATGCCAGGCAACGCAGCCACAAGAGCGAATTTTGTTTTTTGGCAAGGAAGAAAGACTTTTTATGGAGGGAGTGTACTCTTATGGTACTCGACCGTAATAAAAAGGCTTTCTGACGCAGCCAAAAGGCAAAAGGCGCCTTGTGGCTGCGTTGCCTAAAAAATACGTCCTACCATGCCGGGCTTCATTTCCACCGGCAGGCCTATTGTCCGGTAAAGGTTAAGGTAATCTATGGCGGAACGGTCCCATGAATAATCTTGCCGCATTCCGCGTTTTATAAGGTTGTTCCAGACCGTCTGGTTGTTTTCCCATACCGCTATGGCCTGAAGAATCGCTTCCAGAAAGTCGTCTGAAGAACTGTTCAAAAAGGTGAAGCCGGTGGCTTCCGGGTTGGGCCAGGGGATAATGGTGTCCCTTAGGCCGCCAACCGCCGTGGTTACCGGCGGGGTGCCGTAGCGCAGGGCGTAAAGCTGGGTAAGCCCGCAAGGCTCATAGCGTGACGGCATAAGGAAAATATCGCAGCCGGCATGCACGCGGTGGGCCAGGTCTTCCGTGTATTCCACCAGGGCGCAGTAACGGCCCCGGTAGGTTTCCATAAGGTCAAGCGACCTAGCTTCATGCTTCAGGTTGCCTTCACCCAGCACCACAATGCCCAGGTCATGTTTCATAAGGCTGGGCACAATATCATTAAGCAGGTCTATGCCCTTTTGTCCGCGCAGGCGGCCTATAAAGCCCAAGATGGGCCGCTTGGCAAGGTGCGGCGACATCCCCAGTTCCAGAATAAGGTCTTCCTTGCAGCGTTGTTTGCCGGAAAAATCTTCCATGCTGTAGTTGGCCGGCAAAAACTGGTTGTTTGCCGGGCTCCAGATAGAATAGTCCACCCCGTTCAAAATGCCCACCAGGTCGCGTGAACGCGCCTTCAAGATGCCTTCCATGCCGCAACCGAATTGCGGGGTAAGAATTTCTTTGGCGTAGCTGGGGCTTACGGCGGTAATTTTGTCGGCATAGGCGATGGCGGTTTTCATAAAGTTGAAGTCGCCGTAGTATTCCACCCCGTGCGGGCCCCAGGCCTCTTCCGGCAGGCCGCACCCTTCAAACAGGCGGGAAGAAAAACGCCCCTGAAAAGCCAGGTTGTGCACGGTGTAGGCCGTGGACGTGTTGGCCCAGTAAGGGTCATGTTTGCGGTAATGATGCACAAAGGCGGGCAGCAGGCCGGTTTGCCAGTCTTGCGCGTGCAAAATGGCCGGGGCCGGGCCTTTGCGCCGCAAAAAGGCCATTACGGCGCGGCAAAAGAAAATGAAGCGTTCCGCGTTGTCAAAATAGTCGCCCTTGTGGTCGTTGTAATAGAAGCGGCGGTCAAAATATTCGCCCCGGCTTATGAAGTATATGGTTACGCCGTCTTTTTCCGTCTCATAAATATCCGCTGTTATAGGGTCCCACGGGTAGCCCACATGCACGTCGGAATAGGTAAGGCGAATGTGGTGGCCATCCGCGCGCAAGCGTCCGTAAAAAGGCGTTATTACGGCAACGGATACCCCAAGGCGGGCAATGGCCTGAGGCAAGGCCCCCATAACGTCGCCCAGCCCCCCGGTTTTGGAAAAGGGGTAAACTTCAGAAGAGGCAAACACAACTTGATGATAAGACACGGCAACACTCCGTCAGGAACGTATATCAGGCCCTTGCATGGCGCCCTGAAATTGATGTGCGTTACAAGAAACCGGCTTCGGTCACATTTCGCAGCCACGCGGAAACCTGATTCAAAATTGGAATCAGGCCCGGCTGCCAAGCAAAAAATCTTTAATAATTTTAGCGTGGTCAAAGGCAAGCGGTTCCGGCAGCGCACCTGGCAGGAAGAAGCGGGCTTCTGCCGCGTCATCCGCGCCCTGCACTTTATCCGGGTTTTTGGCCCGTCCCCAGAACACTGTGCTTATGGTGTGCCCGCGCTTGTCGCGTTGCGGGTCTGAATACACCCCAAGCAGTCCTTTCAGTTCAACATCCAGGCAAGTTTCTTCCAACGCTTCGCGCACGGCGGCATTTTCTACCGTTTCGCCATAATCTACAAAACCGCCGGGCAAGGCCCAACCCAAAGGCTCAAATTTGCGTTTTACCAATACAATGCCCAAACCCGGTTCATGGATTATTATATCCACTGTGGGCAAGGGGTTACGTCTTTGCGCGTCAGCCATGGATACCTCGTGATATAAAATAAAGCTATTGGCGCGATTATCAGTTTGTTATCTATATAACTATCTCATACTTGAATATACGGTGTTTTGCAAGGGGGTGAAGTAAAATATTGCCAGTAAAAGCTGGCGCTTAATCAGGGGCTTTGCGCGTAAATCTTGTGCTGTAACGGCCTTGTTTTTGCAAAAACGTGAAATTTGTTGCAATTGTCATGGCGCCAGTGCTCTGTAATAAGGCCTGAACGCTTGACACCAACAAAAACGGCCGCGCCCGGCGTGAACCGGGGGCGGCCCCTGTTTTTGTAAGGCGAAACCCCTGGCGCAATTGTTTTGAAGCGCCAGGCGCCGCCTGAAGGCTTGCGGCCTTCAGGCGGGTTGTCCGGTTTATTCGTCGTACGCGGCAAGCACGATTTTGCGGTAGTCTTCTTCCGTAAGTCTGTACTTTTCCGGCAGTTTAAGGGAAGCAACGTCTTTGGGCATCATCTTGATGGCTTCATCAAGGCGGTTTTTATCCACGCCAAGCTGCTTCAGGTTGGGCAGGCCAACGCTTTTGGCAAAGGCAAAGTAGCCGGCGCTTACCTTTTCACCCAGTTCCTTGTTGGAAATGTCGGCCGGAAGGAGCAGTCCCATGGATTTGGCAACCAGCTTCAGGCGGTCGGGGAACCAGTCGGCGTAGATTTTGATAAGGTCTTTGAAGCCGACAGCGCAACAGGTGCCGTGCGGCAGGTGGAATACGGAACCCAAAGAGTGGCCTATGGAGTGTGAATGGTGGCACATTACCGTAAAGTGCAGGCAAGCGCCGCCCAGGGTAGCGGCCCTGGCCAGGGCGCCTCTGGCTTCAACGTTTTTAAGGTCTTTGACCAGAATGGGCAAATATTCATGGATAAGGCGCAAGCTTTTTTCCGCGAAGGTTTCTGAAAACACTTCCGGGGTGGGGTTCACAATGGCTTCAAAGGCGTGGGTGTAGGCGTCAAAGGCGCTGGCTATGGTGCCGCCCAGGGGCATGCCCACATAAAGTTCCGGGTCTACCAGGGCCAGGCTGGCAAAGCAGCCCATGCCGCCAATGCCCAGCTTTTGGCCGGTGGCGCTGTCTGTAATAACGGCGGCGTAGGTCATTTCACTGCCGGTGCCGGCGGTGGTGGGCACGGCTATCATGGGGTCAACCTTGTCGTTGCAGGGCACGCCGAACCATCTTTTTACCGGGCCGCCATGCTTGTGGCAATAGCGCACGCCCTTGGTGGTATCCATGGAGCTGCCGCCGCCAACGGCGATGAAGCCGTTTACCTGTTCCTTTCCGGCTATTTCAAGGGCTTCATTTATTACGGTATCCGGCGGGTCGGGCAGCACGCCGTCAAAAAGGACGGTGCCAATGCCGGCGGCGTTAAGGTTTTCAATAATCGGGTCGACAATGCCGGACGATTTCACGCCCTTGTCGCATATGATCATGGCCTTGGTAATGCCCATGCTTTTGGCTTTTTCGCCAATGCGTTTGGAAGCTCCGGGGCCATACATAAGCGGCACAAGCGGTGAACTGACTGAAATCATGGGTAGTCTCCTTGAATAATTGTTAGGGATTGCGCACCCCAATTAACCTGTTCCACCAGGAAGGAGTTGACGTGTAGCGTCAAATGATCTGTTGAATGACGTATGGCGTCAAATTTTTTTCCTATTTTGACAATAGTGCATCTAAAAAAATATGGCAATAATTATGTAAATTAGTGAAAAAAATACTTTATACTTAATGAACCGGATAATTGACAAGGCGCTGCCCGGCGGGTTCGCAGGCGAGGCAAAATGCCGTTTTTCCGCATACTGATAATAAACTTGGCTTAACGCTTGAAGTTTTTTGTGAAAAGGTGTAATAAACTAATAAGCCAATATTTAGCTCTTAAAGGAGAATACTATGTCTGCCATAAAGAAAATTGTTTGCGCCGTTGACCTGGCCCCGCACAGCGGCCCGGTGGCCGATTACGCCGTTGCCCTTGCCAAGCCCCTGAATGCTGAAGTGATGGTGCTGTATGTGGCCCCTTCACTCAACCAGTACGTGGGCTTTCACGTTCCGCCAAGTTCCATTGAAAATTTTGTGGGCGAAATTGTGAATGGTGCTGAAAAAAATATGGAAACCTTTGTGGCGGAAAAGTTCGCCGGGGTGAACGCCATAAGCAAAATAGCCACCGGCTACGCGGCGGAAGAAATTCTTAGCAACGCGGAAGAATACGGGGCCGACCTTATCATTATGGGCACCCACGGCCGCCGTGGCATAGACCGTATACTCTTCGGTTCCGTGGCGGAAAAGGTGGTAAAAAATTCCACCATTCCGGTCATGACCATTCGCCCGAAGAAATAGCGGCCCCCGCGGCATAGCGGGCAGTTATGACATTTTCGCTTTGAGATTGTCGTTTGACGGCGGGCAAAGCCCGCCTGCGACAATCTTGCGGGCGTTGTTGCGCTTCGCGTCACAACGCCAGATTTTATCTGGCCAGAGCATTTTATCTGGATAGATAATTTCAATGGCAACATGCTCTAACGCTTTAAAAAATTACAGCCTGTTACCCGGTGGTTCGCGCCGGGTAACAGGCTGTAATTTATTGGCATGAATGCCTGGAGGGGTTGCTTAAGGCCTTACGGCTTATTTACATTTTCCGTTTTTGCGCCGGGTTGTTCAGGCGCGGCAATTTGGGCAAGCAGGGCCTTGAACCAGGCTGTGTCTTTGTAGGGGGCAAAGGCCGGGGTATCTTGCGGGTTGTGATTTGCCGGCAACTTGTTGCTGGTTATGGCTTTTTCCAAAAAGGCCCTGGTTTTTTCCTCATCGCCTTTGCAGGCCTGTATTTGGGCCATGCGGTAGGCATAACGGTTCGGGTTGGTATATTTTGCGCATATTTCCATGCCCTTGGCGAATTTTTCTTCCGCCTCGTTCAGCATGTCTTTAAGTTCTTGTGATGCTCCGGCATTTTTTTGCATTTCCTGATATTGCTCAAAAAGCCCCCACCCCAAGTCCAGCCAGCTATCATAGAATTTTTGCGAAGTGTCGACGGTAATTGACTGATTGTATTTGTCAAAGGCTTCCGCAAGAGTTTTTTTCCGTTCTTCCCCGGTCAACAGTTTTGCCTTTTTCTGAAGCAGGTTGCCCCATTGCCACAGGCTTTCCGCATGCTCAAAATTGTTGGTTGTCAAGCTGGCGCAAATGGATATTTTTTCCACCGCCAGGTCAAACAGTTTTAGGGCATTTGCTCGGTCTTCACGTTCTGCGGCGCGCATGCCCAGCGCGTCCAAAGAGCTGCACCATATGTACCACAAATAGAGGTCTTTGGCGGCTTTGGGTGATTTAAGCAGGATTGCGCATTCATGGGCTATGCGGCGCCACAATGCTTCATTGTCGGCCGCGGGAAAGGTGCGGGCATAATTGAACATCAAGTTTGTCCAATTTCTGCTCAAGGTGCCTGGCGTAATATTTTCCGGCCCGTAGCGGAAGGCGGCCTGCTCAAAAAGCTTGTTTTGCTCTTTTTCATCAGCGGTATTTATGGCCAGAACCAGCAGCGCGTTGGCCCAGGTTTTTGAATTGTGCGCATAGGCCGGGTCAATTTTCGTGGCTTTGGTCAAAGCTTTAATGGCCTCTTCCGCCTGCTTTGCCGCGCTGTCTTCAGTAGTAAGCAGGGCAAGGCCGCTGTGCCCCCAGCCAAGGTCATGCCAGGCCTGGGCTGAATTTGGGGTGATTTTGACTATTTTTTCACTGGTGTCGCGCAAAATGGCAAGTTTTTTCGGCTGGTCGCAATTGCGGCAATTTTCAAGGTCGTCACGCGCAAAGTCCGCAACGCTTTGCAAGGCTGGCAGAAAATGCGGGTCTATTTTCAGGGCTTGCTGATACGTGGCATAAATTTTTTCCTTAAGGTCTTCTTCTATAAAACGTGCGTTGGTATCCGCACGTATGGCATTGCCCCAGTCGGTATACACTTGTGGAGAATTTGGCAGAAATTTTGCCGCGTTGGCAAAAGCGTCATCAATTTCCGGTTCCGTAATGTCCAAACGCCTGCTCAGCCCAAAGCGAAAGCCTGTTGCCTGAAAATTGCCCCAGGCCTGCCAAAGTTCGCCATTTTCAGGATTAGCGGCAAGCAGCTCGCCATATAGCTGTTTGGTATTTTCCAGAATATGATCACGGGTACGTAACTTGTGGGCAAGTATTGCCTGCTCAATAGCTTGGCTTTGCGCTTCAAAAGCCAGGTGGATGAGTTTGGCGCGTTCAGCCGCATTACCGTTTTGCGCCAAACGCAGCAGGTAATTGCAGCGTGTGAACCAGTTGTTTGCATTCGCGGATGTGCCCTTGGCAGGGTCGCATGACTGAAGCACATGTTCCTGTATCGCGGCAAGGGCGTCTTCATCCGTGGTGCTTTTGCCAAATTCCAACAGCCTTTCAAGCCATACTTCCTGTTCTTCATCACCATATTCCGCGCGGGCTTTGGCCAACAGCGCGGCTTGCTTGCCTTTTGGGCTGTGCAGGGCCAGACTGAGCAGGGCGGCTGGGTATATTTCTTCAGTATCGTCATGGTTCCGGTAGGCATGGTCTTTTTGGCTTTTTTCCGCCATGTCCACCACTTTCTCCAGAAGGGGCAGCTTTTCTTGCTTCGGGCTTGCCAGGGCCAGGGCGAAAAGATCCTGCACCCATAGTTCTTTTGTAGGCGCCACAACTTCTTCAGGCTCTCCATTCAGGGTTCGCAACCGCGCCTCATCTGCCTCACACAGCAGTTTCAGGCGGGCGCGCCGGTCTTCTTCTTCCGACACATCCACCAACTTGCGCACAAGTTTGTGCCACGTATCCAGCAATTCTGGCTTGATGCGGGTAATGTCTGTTCCATACGCGGCATTGAAAGCATCCAACGCCTGGGACAAAACTTGTTCTTTATCCTTTCTTTCCCGCTGGTTATCAGCCAGCTCCATATAGACGATCATGCAGCCTAAGGCGGTATGGATTCTTGCCGGAACCAGCTTTATAGCCTTTGCCTGCATGGCTGCCGATTCGCGCAGCAGTTCATTTCTTGCCTGCGTCCAGTTTTCCTGCCCGTCTTCAAGCCAGAGCGTGTTGGCCTGTTGGTGCAGGATATATCCAAATTTTGCCCATATGGCGTCATCATTTGGGGTTTTGGCAGAGGCTTTTTCCAACTGGGCAAGTTCAATGGAAGCGGCTTCAAGCTTTTTTTGCGCTTCGGCTGAAAGTTTTGCCCAATTCTGTTCAATCAGGCTGGATGCGCGGCTGCCCGGCCAAAATTTGGCGGCCTGGCCCGCGTTGGCCTGGCCTGTGCTTGTTTGGCCCGTAGCCGTTACGTTTTTTCCGGCGGCCTGGGTTGTGCTTGTCAAAAGTGGACAAAATGCAAAAACCGCAAAAAATGTAACGGCAAAAAGCAAGCGCATAATTTATAGCCCCTTTTATTTGTTGCGTGTGGCCTGGCGGTAAATTTGCACGGCCCGGTTGTGTTCCTCAAGGTTGCGGCTGAAGGTGTGTGAACCGTCCGGCTTGCCGGTGGCTACAAAATACAAAAAGTTATGGGCTGCCGGGCTGAAGGCGGCGCGTAGCGATTCCTGCCCCGGCGAACAAATGGGGCCAGGGGGCAGCCCCGCGTGCTGGTAGGTGTTGTAAAGGTTTTTGGCGTCATCAATTTGTGAACGGTAAATGGTGCCGTTATACTTTTTGCCCAGCCCGTAAATTATTGTTGGGTCGCATTGCAGCAACATGCCTATGCGCAGGCGGTTGGCGTAAACCCCGGCCACCGTGGGGCGTTCATCCGGGCGGGCGCTTTCCTTTTCCACCAGCGAGGCCAAAATGATCAGGCGGCGCACATCTTCCGGGTTGCTACGCGCAAAGGCGGGCACCAGCGGGGAAATGCCAGCGTAATTGGCTGCTGAATTGCCAGCGGAATCGGCTGCGGACTTGCCTGCTGAATTGGCCGGGCCGCCTTCCGCGCGGCCTTCAGCGGCCCCGCCAGAAACGTTGCCGGAAGCCCCGCCAGAAGTTCCGCCAGAAGTTCCGGCGGGCGCGCCGCCTTCCAGCCCTTGCCCGGCCTCGTTCCACAAAGGGGCGCTTTTGCGCCAGAAGGTTTCCACCAGCAGCCCGGCCATGTAGCGGGCCTGTTCCGGGTCAAGGGCGCGGGGTTTGCGCAGCAGGTAGGTTTCCGGGTAAATGAAGCCTTCGGCGTTGGCAAAGGGTATGCCGTAATAGCGCAAAAAGGCCGGATCATGGATGACGGTTTTGAAGTCTTCCGCCCTGGCAAAGCCTTTTTCTTCCAGCAGGGCGGCCACTTCCCACCAGGGCAGGCCTTCTTTTATGGTAATGGGGTACAGCATGGCCTTGCCGCTTATCAGCTGTTGCAGTACCTGATCCGGCGTCCAGTCATTGCGCAGTTCAAAATCTCCGGCCTGCACAGCGCCCAGGGCGTGCTGCAAGCGGGCCAGCAAGCGGAAGCGCCAGACGCTGGCAATGCCCTGTTCCTTGTAAATTTGCCAGGCCACGCGGTCAAAGGTGTCGCCCGGTTCAATGCGCACAACATAACTGCGCGCCGGTTGGGAAAAATGCTCATAAGCCGGTGTTTTCATAAACATATAGGCGTCTATGGCAACATAGCCGGCGGCAAAGGCCAGCAGGGCCAGCGTAAAATTGCGCAGCCGGCGCAAAAAGCCGAAGCGTTTTTTAGCGCCTGGCGGGGGCGGGCCCTGTTTGTCTTCAGGCCCAGGCGGGGCGGTATTCTGGTTGTTTTCCTGTTCCGGCGGGGTTTCAACTATTTTTTTTGTCATAATGCCTCAAAAAAAGGGCCTTAAAAGCAGTGCGCAGGCCGCAAGTTTCGGTCAGCGCACTGCTTTTATGCCTGATAGGGATGGACATTTTCAATGCGGCGGCAATAGAGGCCATTGCACAATGGCCTGAGGCTGTTGACAAAGTCCTCTTTGTCAACAGCCCGCCGCGCAGGCATAGGCGGCATTCATTGCCGCCGTAAGGCGCCGGAGCGGGCGTGCCTTTACAAACCCCGGCCTTGCGGGGGTTGTCATCAATCTGCGGCCATTGCACAATGGCCTTTTTGCCCTTTTACTGCGTCGTGCTTCATCCCGCGCGAAGGTCATATATGCTTGAATATACTCCCTCCGCACGGAACTACGCAGATAGGGGCACTCCTTGTAAAAGAACAAAAATTCTCATTGTGCAACGGCCTCCAAATTATATTTGCCCACCCACATAGATAAGCACGCCTGTCCAGGGTGGCAACTCCAGTTGCAGGGTGGAACCGTTGTTGTTTACCGTGCTTATCTGGCCGGTTATATCCACCGGGGTGTATTGGCCCATGGCGCTTACCAGGCCGGAAACGCGGCCGCAGTCCAGGCTTTCGGAACGCGGGCTTTGGCTGAAGTTGCATACCACAATGGCATAGCTCTGGTTGCGCGGCAGGCGGTAAACATTGGCTATAACGCTGCGGTTTGAAGAAAGGCGGGCCGTCAGTTCGCCCCGGTCTATCTGAATATTGCGGCGAATGCGTATGAAGTTGCCAAGGTCGTTCAGCAAGGAATTGTTGGTGGTGCTTTGCGTATCAATGGTGGAATAGATCATATTGGCGCGGGGTATGCCTTGCGCGTTAAGGGTAAGGCCGTCCGCGCTGGAAAGCAGGGGGAAGCTGCCCATGGTGGCCAGGCGGTTGTTCCAGTCTGCCTGGCTTGCGCCCGCCTTGTGCCAGTTAAGGGGCATAAGGCCCACAACGTCCTGGCCGGAAGGCATGAACACGCCGGGCTGCATGGCCTTGTAGAACATAAGCAGCATGTGGCCGCGTTCTATTTTGCCCACATCTTCACGCGCCGGGGCGGTAGGATCCGGCGTTTTCAAGGCTATGGCGGCTATGCCCGCCGGGGTGGTGTAAAGCGTATTGCCGGAAAGCAGGCCGGAAGACCCGGCGGCGGAACTTAAAGAAGAAAGTACGGAACTGTACAGGGAACGGGCCTGGTCGGACTTCCCTTCATTGGACATGGAAGCCAGCCATTGCAGGTGGGCCAGGGAATAGTCCACGCCGTCCTGCCCGCTGCCCATGTGCACAAGGCGCTTCATGTCAAAGCGGTAGCGCATGGCTTCATCCGTCATGAACTGAAGGAGCGAGGCATCGCCGGTAAGCAGGGCGTGTTCCGCCGCCGGGCTGAAGAGGGTATCTTGCACAAAATCCGGCCCTTCACGCATTACTTTTTGCAGGAAGGGAATGGGGGCGTCGTCACGCAGCATGCCCCAGCCGCCATAACGGCGCACTTCACGCCCTATGGTAACGGCCGCGCCCTCAGCGGGCTGAAGCACGCCTTCCGGGCTGGTGTCTGTATGCAGGCCTCTGGTGTCAAGGCCCATCCACGCGCCAACGTGGTAGCCCACCAGGGCGTTGCCCATAAGGCCCACCTGGCGTATGGAACTGCCGGACATAATACGGCGGGCGGCGGCGGAAGGGTCTTCCCAGTTCATGACCGGGCGCTTCGGGGTGCCGCTGTAACGGTAAACCCAGCGGCGCATTGTGCCGTCAACCCCGCGCACTTCGCCGGTAACAGCCCAGCCGTTTGTGGGCAGGAAGGGTATTCTTTCCTGCGCCATGTTTTTGGGTATGACGTTTTTGGCGGCCAGGGCGCTTTCTTGTTCAGAATTAAGGGCGGTAACGGCCCATTCGTCCGCGGCCGTGGGCAGGCTGGCCCACAATTCACGCGGTATTTCCATCATGCAGTAAATGCCGGGGTAGTCGCGCAGGGCGCGGGCCGCAAGGAAAAAGTCCGGCCCAATGCCGGTGGCCGCCGGCACAAGGTCACCCCCCAGCATGCCGCTGGCGGAAACGGAAGACGCCAGCACGGCGCGGTAATCATCCTCACTGCCGATCGCCAGCGCCGGTTTGTACTGGATAACGTCTTCCCCGTCGCTGAAGCCGATGGTCTTGGCATAATCCCACAGCGCGGCGGAACCGCCCGTGGGGGCCACATAAAGGCCAAGTATGCCCACCTTGCCAAGTATTGTCCAGGTAACGGGGTTGGCAAGCTGGCTGAAGGCCGACTGCTTCATGGGCGTTACCAGAGTTTGCGGGTGAATGCGCAACAGGGCGCTGCCCACATTAAGAAGGCCCTGCGGGTTGGGCTGGCTGCCGGAATTGCGCCAGGCGATGTCGTAGCCGGAAACAATGCGCGCCAGTTCCGTGGCGGAATACAGCATGGACTGCCGTTCAAGATAGTTCACATAACCGGGGTCGGCCCTGCTGATCTGGCGCTGGTTGGCGGCGTCTTCCGGCCCGGCGGCCGGTTTGGTGTAGCGTGGAGAGGTAAGTTGCTGCCCGCAAGAGGCAAGCAAAAGCATGCAGAGCGACAGGCAAATCAGGCGCGAAAGCTTTTTCATACAGGTTCCTTGAAATGATCCGGGCTTGTGTTGACATAGGCGGATTTTAAGAAAAAAATGACAACATTTTGATATTGTTCGCAATTATCTATTTTGCTGTGCGTAACTATAGCCAAAACCGTATCAACTTGCAAGCTGTGAAAAGCAAATAATTGCCGCCCGCCCGTCATGTCCCCGGCATGCCCCGCAAATACTGCCCCGGCGCTCATATCCGTGACGTGTAAGAGTTGACACCGCAAGCGTGATAACGCTAAGGTTCTTTTCATTATGAGGCCATTGCACAATGGCCTTTTTGCCCTTTTACTGCGTCGTGCCCCATTTTTTCAGGGGCCGCGCGAAGGTCATATATGCTTGAATATACTCCCTCCGCACGGAACAACGGGACATGGGCACTCCTTGTAAAAGAACAAAAATTCTCATTGTGCAACGGCCTCATTATATCACGGAATTGCGCGGGGGATTGAAATGACAGATTTTTTTTCTTTTTTGGATGAACTTCACCAACTGCGCGCCAGCGCCGATAACGCCGCCCTTGCCGCCCGCCTTGCGGAACAGGGCAACCGCCTGCCCGCCCTGCCGGAAGGCGCGGAAAGGCTGGGGGCGGAAGAAATTGCCGCCCTCTATCACTACGGCGCGCATGATATTTTGCTGGCCCTGCAAGCCCTGGCGGCCAATAGCGCATCGTCTGGGCGTTACGGCAACCTGCCTTCCAGCCTGCTGGCCCGGCTGGCCATAGCCATTCACTTTTCCCGGCAAGAACCGGAAAAGGCCTTACCCCTTACGGAATTGGTGGAAGAACGTCTTCTGCGCCGCCTGTGCCAAAAAACCGCCGGGCTTTGGCCGCGCGTCTTCGCGCCCGCGCCGGAAGAACTTGCCGCCCCGCCGCGCGTGCACCTGCTTGTTTTAACTTACAACCGCGCGGAATATGTGGAACATGCCCTGCGGGAGCTGGGGCGAACCGCTTACCCCAATTTGGCCGTATACATTGCGGATAACGGTTCCAAAGACGGCACGCGGGAAATTGTGGCCCGCGCCAAAGACTTTTTCCCGCCGGAAGTGCCTGTTCATATAGAACTTTTGCCTACCAATCTGGGCCGTCCCATAGGGCACAACTGGCTGTTGACCAAATTTGACCACAGCGCCGCGGAATTTATAGCCATTGGCGATGATGACCTTACCCTGGTGCCGCCAAGTTGGCTGCGCAACCTGGTTATGACGGCCAAACAGTTCCCCGGGGCGGGCTGCGTTGGCTGCAAGGCGGTGGATGGCGGCAACCCGGCCGCGCAAAAAAGAATGGTGCACGGCATTGCCATCCATATAGATTCCTTCAAAAAAGATGGTATTTCCATTGACCGGGAAGACCATGAGGAAGACCTGGGCCAGTTTGACAACATTGAAATTGCCGATCACGTCATAGGCTGCCTGAACATCTACAAGCGCGAAGTGTTTGAAAAAGCCGGGCTTTTTGACATAAGCCTTTCTCCCTGCCAGTTTGTGGATGTGGAACACCATGTGCGCATGGCCCTTGCCGGGTACCAGATTGTTTTTAACGGGCTGGTGCAATGTGAACACCTGAAGGCCATGGGGAAAAGCTCTAAAAATAACCGGGCGCTGCGCGGCAACCTGGAAGGCAATATGATAAAAATATTGAACAAACATGACGCCGGCAAGGTCAAGGAAGCGCTGGATGCCGCCCACCTGAAGGCGGAGGCCTGGCTTAGGGCCTGTTAGCCTAACGGCCCTTTTGCCCCCTGAACTGCGTCAGAAAAGTTTTTTATTTTATTCCCGTATACCGATTGCGCAGGCCGGTCAGACAAGCTTGCGGTTAGCTGAAATACCGGGTATAGCAGTGCAGCGCTTCAACATTTAAAAATAAATTCCCCAAAAACAGAGGAAGGCATGAGTAACGAACCAGATAAAATTATCTATTCCATGTACCGCATTACCAAGCGGCACGGGCAAAAAGAGGTTCTTAAAGATATTTCGCTCTCGTATTTTTACGGGGCGAAAATTGGCGTGCTGGGCCTTAACGGTTCCGGCAAAAGTTCGCTTTTAAAAATTCTGGCCGGGGTGGACAAGGATTTTGACGGTGAAACCGTTGTGGCCCCCGGCTTTACCATCGGTTACCTTGAACAGGAACCGCTGGTGAATGAACAGCGCACCGTGCGCGAGGTAGTGGAAGAAGGCGTGGCGGAACTGGTGGCCATTCGCAATGAATATGAAGCCATCAACGCCAAATTCGCCGAACCTATGGAGCCGGATGAAATGGACGCCCTGATCAACCGTCAGGGCGAAGTTCAAGAACAAATGGACAACAAAAATATCTGGGATCTGGATTCCCGCCTGGATATGGCCATGGATGCCCTGCGCTGCCCCCCGGCGGATTCCCCGGTTTCCGTCATTTCCGGCGGAGAAAAGCGCCGCGTGGCCCTGTGCCGGTTGCTGCTGCAAAACCCGGACATTCTGCTGCTGGATGAACCCACCAACCACCTGGACGCGGAATCCGTGGCCTGGCTGGAACGCTACCTGCGCGACTTCCCCGGCACCGTCATTGCCGGTACCCACGACCGTTACTTTCTGGACAACGTGGCCGGGTGGATTCTGGAACTGGACCGCGGCCGCGGCATCCCCTGGAAGGGCAACTATTCCTCCTGGCTTGACCAGAAGCAAAAGCGCCTGGCTAACGAAGAAAAGGCCGAGAAGGAACGCCAAAAAACCCTGCAACGTGAACTTGAATGGGTGCGCATGGCCCCCAAAGGCCGCCACGCCAAAAGCAAGGCCCGCATAAACGCCTATGAGGCCATGCTTTCGCATGAATCCGAGCGCCTTGCGCCAGACCTGGAAATTTACATCCCGCCGGGGCCGCGTCTGGGCAAAATAGCCATTGAGGCGCAAAACATTTCCAAGGCCCTGGGCGACAGGCTGCTTATGGAAAATGTGAATTTCCTCATTCCCGCCGGGGCCATTGTGGGCATTATCGGCCCCAACGGCGCGGGCAAAACCACGCTGTTCAAAATGATAGCCGGGGCGGAAAAGCCGGATTCCGGCACCCTGAAGGTTGCGGAATCTGTTGTTGTTTCCTGGGTGGATCAGGGGCGCGAATCACTTACCCCCGGTAAAACGGTCTATGAAATCATCAGCGAAGGCTATGACAACATCAAGCTGGGCGGGCGGGAAGTAAACTCTCGCGCCTATTGCTCGCGCTTCAACCTGAACGGCTCTGACCAGCAAAAGAAAGTGGATGTGCTATCCGGCGGGGAACGCAACCGCGTACACCTGGCCCGTATGCTCAAGTCCGGCGCAAACCTGCTGCTGCTTGACGAACCCACCAACGACCTGGACGTGAACACCATGCGCGCCCTGGAAGACGGGCTGGAAAACTTCGCGGGCTGCGTCATGGTAATAAGCCACGACCGCTGGTTCCTTGACCGTATAGCCACACATATTCTGGCCTTTGAAGACGATGCCGCCGTGGTCTTCTATGACGGTAACTACTCCGAATACGAAGAAGACCGCAAAAAACGACTGGGCAAAGAAGCAGACCAGCCCCACCGCCTGAAGTTCAGAAAACTCACGCGGTAGCGGTAGTAAAGAAACTGGGGGAAGGGAACCACAAGGGCTTGAAGCCCTTGAGGTTCCCTTCCCCCAGACCCCCTTCCTTCCTTATCCCCGTTTTTGGGGGGAATGAGGGTGTTTTTGTTCTCAGGAACACGTTGATTTTTATAAATAAACTTGTCGAGGGGTCGCGGGGAAATCATTTCCCCGCGTGGGTTCCTTCCAGAAAATGGGGGCGAAGCCCTTGGCCGCCGGAGGCATTCTTCAAGGCGCGTGCTGCTATGGCAAAATTCGATTTTTATAAGCTCAGCCCCGGCGGCAACACCACTATTTTGCTGGAAGCGGCGGGCCTTGGCGTGCAAGAAGGCGCGGCTGCCGCCGTAAGCCTTATGGATGAAGCGCACTTGCAGGCGGAACAGGTGGGCCTGGTGGAACTGCTGCCGGAAGCCATGCCCGGCTTGCAGATGATGGGCGGTGAATTTTGCCTTAACGCCACGCGCTGCCTGGCCTTTTTGGCCGCCTTGCGCAAACTTGGCGGCTTGCCGGCTGAAGGCTTCACGGGGGTGGAAGCGGGCTGGGCCTATGAATTTTTTCTGCAAAGTTCCGGCTTGCCGCAACCCTTGCTTGCCCGCGTGGAAAAGGTGGCCAGGGCGGAAAATCTGGAAAGGGCGGAAAAAGTGGCAAGGGCGGAAAAAGTGGCCCGTGTGGCAAGGGCAGAAAATCTGGCAAGGGCGGAAACGCTGGAAAAGTCGGCGGGGCAAGGCATGCCGGGGGCTGGGCCTTCTTTGGCGGGCAAGGCGCAGCTTGGCAGGTTGCCGCACGGAAATTCTTTTTGGCCGGAGGGCAGCCGTCTTTCCCCCCACAATGCCCTTGACTGTTCACTTTTTATGCCTATGGAATGGGGCACGGATATAACGGAACTTGCCCCCGGCGTAAATTTGGCGCGTTTGCCTGGCATACGCCACCTGTTGCTGGACGCGGCCCTGCACCCCTGCCCGGCCGGGCAGGAACGGGAACAGGCCCTGCGCTGGCTGGAACGCTTTGACCTGCAAACGGAAGACGCCTGCGGGGTTATCTGGCATTACCATTTGGGCGGCGCAAGTTGGCGCATAGTGCCGGTGGTGCATGTGCGGGCCACGGCATCGCTGGTTTTGGAAAGTTCCTGCGGTTCCGGTTCCCTTGCCTTGGCCCTGTTTTTGCATGGTTCCGGGAATAGCGCTTGCGGGAATATGGAAATTCTTCAGCCCAGCGGCTTTACCTTGTCCGCCGCGCAAAAAGCGGATGGCCTGTGGCTGGGCGGCCCGGTGGTCTTGCTGGCTTCCGGCGCATGCTGGGTTTAGGGCCTGTGGCTGGGCGGCCCTTTTGCCCTCTGGCTGCGTCAGAAAAGTTTTTTATTTCAGTCATGTACCGCAAAAGTACATTCCTTGCATAAAAAACTTTTCTTCCTTGCCATAGAGCAAAATTGCTCGTTGTGCCCCACAAGACATTTGTATGGCCCGCTTTGATTTTTGGGTTCGCATAGCCTCAACTTGTTATAAAAGAGCATATATTATGGCTAGTTCAGTGTTTTTTGACCGGCAGGATCATGAGCTTCTGCACATGGTCAACATGGTGCTGGAAAAAGACCAGAATGTAAGCAGCAGGTACACCCAGCACCTTTTTGACGCGGCCCTGCACCCGCACGGCATAAAGGAACTGGCGGTTTCCAACGACAAACGCATTGCCTATGCGGTTATCAACCTGTTGTCTTCTTTGGAAGTGGGGCAGGCCAAAGACCGGCTTATGGCCCTGAACGCCCTGTATGAAGAAGTGATTTTTTGCGGCAACAGCCAGTTTCGCTTCAACACCGGCCGGGTGCTCATTCAAATAATGAAGGAACTGGTGCGTTCCTACGGTGACAAGGAACGGCAGCTCAAGCTGGCGCATGATTTCCGCCTTGCCACTTCCGGCCGGCCCCGGGTAATCCGCGCGTTTTTGAAGCGTTATTACCTGCTGGAAATGCCGGAAGCCTGGAACCAGGTGACCTTTGACCACCACGTGCACGACGCCAACACCAAGGGCCGCAAATCTCCCACCCACCTGATTATGGATGCCTGGATAAAAGGCATACGTTCCCTTACGGTAATCTACTACAACTATGTGCCGCCCAGCGCCGTGCAAGAACTTATGCAGGCCGCCAAAATAATGGGCATTACCGCCCATGTGGGGGTGGAATACAAGGCCATTTTCCGCGGGCGCTATGTCAATTTTATTTGGGAACCAACCGGCTTTGCGGACCACAACGACATGCTGGCCTTCCTTTCCGAGCCGAAAACCCTTGAACTTATGGAGCAGGGCAGGGCGGCTTCCCGCTATCAGGAACAGTTTGTGCTGTCTTTGCTGGACAAATACAACACAGTCCACCGCTTTGGCATGGAAAAGCTTTTCGGGGTGTCCTTTCCGGAAATAAGCTATGAAAAATTGAAGGGTTATGTGTCTTTTGGGCAGCCCTCACGCCTGCACCTGGCCGGGCTTATTCACCAGACCGCGCTGCCGGATTTAAAAAAGCGCTACAATGACGTAAAGGCGGAAATGCCCGTGGCAACGGCGGAAAAGCGCCGCGCCCTGCAAGAGGTGCTGGATCAGCTGTGCCTGCTTGACCCGGATGAAATTTTGGAAATATGGCTGGGCAAAGAACAAAACCCCGGCCTGCCCTGGGAAGATGTGCCCCCCACCGCCGAAGACGCGCCGGAACTTTTGCGCCTGCCCGCCTATTCCTTGTTGAACAGGCTTGCCGCCGTGCGTTCCAACAGCAGTATAACCCTTAGCCTTGCCGGGCTGCGTGTTGAGGACGTGCTGGAAATTCTTTATAATTGCGGCGGCATGATTTCTAAAATAGAGCTTTTCAATCTGAAGGAACATGCCGAGGGCAACCTTTTATACACAGAAGAAATAAGCGCCCTGCAACAGGCCATAAATTCCGGCAGCCCCGTATTTTTGAAGCGCCTTATCCACGGCATAATACGCAACTACGGCTGCGCGCTTGACCCAATTTACAAGGAAAATGGCGGCAACGGCGGGGCCAAAGCCGTCCCGGCCGGAACAGCCCATGCGGAAAGCGCACCGGACGATATTACCCGGCCCGGCCTTGGCACCGAATCTGCCGCCGAATCTGCCGGGGAAGACCCCGGCGCGGATAGAGGCCACCCGGATAAAACGGGCGCGGATAAAAGCAGTGAGGATAGAAGCAGCCCGGAAAAGAATGGCCCGGAAAAAAGCGGTGCGGAAAAAATGGGCGCGGGCGCGGCAAAACCGGCGGCTGCGCCCACTGGTGCCGCAAATGCGTTGAATTACGCGCCTGACCGCGCATCGGTCATGACGTCTGACCTTGGGCCAGTTCTTACACCGGAATTTGCGCCGAACATGGCGTTTGGCCTCGTGCCGGAACTTGCGCCTGGCCTTGAAGCTAACCTTGCGTCTGGTCTTGAAGCTGGCCTTGCGCCCGGCCTTGGGCGGGATCCCGCGCGGGAACAGCACGACGGCGGGGCGCTGCCAGCCCGGCCAACCACAAGCCAGGCAAGCGTTGCGGAAGCCGGCCCCGGCGCGTCCGCCGGAATGCCCCGCAATGAAATACTCCATGAAGAAATCTTTCATGAAGAAATGTCTGAAGAAAAAGCGGAACGTTGCCGCCACCTTACAGAAATTTTGCGCAACATCCCGCGCTTCAAAAGTTTTTATCAAAGCAGCAAGCTGGGCATAACCATAGGCAGCGATTCCACCAGCCGCTCCAACCGGCTGCATGGCATGGGCTTTGGCTGCACAGATACCTTGCCGCCCCGTTCACAGCGGCAAATTTTTGTCAAGTCGCCGGATAATTTGCGTCAATTGCTTTTTTTGCAGCAAAAGGTCAGCCAGCGCACAACCTATATCCGGCGTGAGCATCTGTTTTTGCACAAAAGGGTGTTGGAACTGGTGCGCAGTTTGCCGGGCTGCCGTCATTTCATGTTCACCCGGCAGCAAGACTGGGTGGTGAACGCAAGCGACATCACGGCGGATTCACGCGGCAACCTGGCAACTTTGGGCGGCTTTCAGCGTGACCATCCAATTCAGCCCTGCCGGGATACGCGCCACAAGCGCGGCAGCCTGGAAGGCACCAATGATGACTTGCGCCTTGGCTTCAGCTATTTGAGCACCATTTTGCAAAACATCTTAAAGGTGTTGGCCGGGTTTGTCCCGGCCTGCCTTACCTTCCAGTATACCCAGGACTGGTGGGTGCTGGCCTGGTTCGGGCCGGTGCTGTGGTTTGGCATAACCGGCTTGCGCAATATTGTGCAGGCGGTTGTGGGCGGGGGCGGCATAAGCCGTTCACCCCTGCTGCGCTGGAACAACTTTGTAAGCTGGAATCGTCTGTGCGATTCCTTAATGTATACAGGCCTTTCTGTGCCATTGCTGGAACTTGGGGTGCGCCACCTTTTGCTTGAAGGTATGTTCGGCATAGACCAAAGCAATGCGCCGCTGATATTTTTTACTGTAATTTCAACGGTAAACGGGTTCTATATTGCCGCGCACAACGCTTACCGCGGCTTTCCCAAAGAGGCGATAATAGGCAACCTGTTCCGTAGCGTGCTGGCCATTCCGGTTTCTTTGGTCTACAACCAGATATTTATGTTCCTGTTTCAAATTGCCATGCCGGAAACCGCCGCCGTGCTCATATTGCAAAGCGGGGCCATTGTTTCCAAAATTTCTTCAGATACCGTGGCCGGCATAATTGAAGGCCTGGCGGACCGCGCCAGCAACCTGCGCATGCGCCACTGGGATTGCACGGCCAAACTGCGCCAGTTTTTTGATTGTTTTGCCCAGCTGGAACTGCTGTTGCCGGAAGAGGAAAATGTGCTGGAAATTTTGGCCCGCCCCAAAGATTACTGGGGCCACCTGGGCACAGAAATTCATAAATTGGAAAAAAATTTGATAATAAACTCGCTGGATTTGATGTACTTTTGGTTCTATCAACCCCGTGGGCGGCACAAACTGCGGCTGCTTATAAAGGAAATGACCCCGGAGGAACGGGCCATCTTCTGCCGTTCGCAACTTGTGCTTTCGCGTGAACAGGAAGTAAGCCAGCTTTTTGTGGACGGCATAACCGGGCGCAACTTTGCCCGCCCCCTGTCTTTTTATCTGGACAGAGTAGGCACCTACCTGAAGGAACTTTCAAAGGCCAGCGGCGTAAACCTTTCACAGGGGTACAACCCGCGAGTTTAGAGCCTGGGCAAGCTTACAGCCCGGTACCTTTGTTTTGAGCTTGTCGGGTTATGGCATTCGCTTTAGACTATTATTGCGTAATGCCTTTATCTTTGGTTTTGCCGCCTGTTGGCGTACCAATAGACTTGCCAATAGCGTAAGCCAGCCCGCACAGTATCCCTGTTGCCCCGATAACGGCATCTGCCAGGGGGAAAATAAGGAACACTATAATCCCCATTCCTCTATCCGACATTCCTGTTATAGATGCAATGCTTACGGCAAGCATCAGCACAGCTGTAACAAAAGCGCTTATGCCAAAAACAGCCATGTCTCTGTTCAAACTTAACGACATTAGCCCCATTATGGAAAGCGGCGTCATTACAAGGTGTTCCAATACAAGAATCCAGAACATCGTGGAGAATTCTCTTAAAAATAAACCACGCAGAATAGGTATGGAACAAAATATAACCAGATAAGCTACAACTGTTATAATAAACAAATAGTTTTTATCACGGGGTTCCTGGCTCATGTTTTCCTTTAATTTCTATTCCGGCGAGGCATATTCGCGCAGTTGCTCCATGTTCAAAATCCGCAGTTCATGGCGGGAATAGGATTCTATAACCCCTTCATCTTTCAAGCGGCTTAACGCCTTGTGCAGGGAACCACGGTGAATGCCCAGGTAGGAAGCGCATTCCTGTTGCGACAAATGCGGTACAATTTTGCCATGTTCCTTGTGGTGCTGCGCCATGGTGTAAAGCAGGCGGCAAACATTGGTGAACACGTCAAAAAGCCCGACGTCGCACAGTTGCCTGAACAAACAGCCGGTTTTTATGCTGGTGGATTCCACCCAGTTCAAAACAACTTCCGGGTGTTCCACGGCAAAGCGCGGCGAAGTAACCAGCGACTTTTTGAAATAAACGGCCGTGGTGGGCGTTACGCTGGTAAAAATACAGGGGCTTGAGGGGGAAACAGAGGGCACCTCATTGAACAATGACCCCTTCCCGATAAAAAACAACACCTTTTCCTGCCCGTTCGGGGCAATGTATGAAAGGCGTATGCACCCTTCCTTGATAAAATAGGCCCCGTTGGCATTGTAGTTTTCATCTACCGCCAGAATCTGGTTGCGTTTGAAATTGACCTGGGTGCCAAGGTGCAACACCTTGGCCCATGCCGCATTCAGGTCTTTAAGGATAATGGGGGGGAAGAGCGCTTCTTTCATAATTTTTATTTAACCAGGATGATTATGCAAAAAATTTAATTGCCCCCACTATGTATCATCAAAGGTCTTTTGTCCACACAATAGCGGCGTAATAATGATAACACGCCATAATAAGGCAATATTTTCTTTGCCAAACAGTAAACAGGCCGGGCATAAGCCAAGATTGCTGATTGCATTGTAAAAGGGCAAAAAGGCCATTGTGCAATGGTCTCATTTTGGTGCTTGACAAGCTACTGTTTTTTGCACTAATACTACCAAACCAAACAGCGCATGGGTAAAATTTTAAAAATTTCTCACGCCTGCCTAAGCCGGGATGGTGGAATTGGTAGACGCAGCGGACTCAAAATCCGCCGCCCGCAAGGGCTTGAGAGTTCGAGTCTCTCCCCCGGCACCAACAAAATTCAAGGGGTTGCAGAAATGCAACCCCTATTTTTTGGGTTTTTCGCTACACAGACCACTTACAATTTTTTGGATATTCTTTATAAAGAGAGACTTGCATTTTATGGAACAAAGAAGTTATGCCGGCACCCGCTCGGAAAATCCTCTGCTGCGTTTTGTAGACCATGGCGAGACCTATGGGCCGGTTGTGATGAAAGACTTTTTGGGCGAATGTGGCGCATTTTCTTCTATTCTTGATATTGGCGCCGGTAACGGACGCGACCTGGAAATTGCAAGGACTGTCAGGCCGCAGGCCACGCGTAGCGCCCTGGAAGTTGTCCCCGCGTGCATAGAAAATTTACGCAGGCAAAACATAGCAACCTGTCAGGCGAATATTGAACAAGATCCCTTGCCGTTTTTGGATGAATCGCTGGACGTGGTAATAGCCAACCAGGTGTTGGAACACACCAAGGAACTTTTTTGGATTTTGCATGAAATAAGCCGGGTTTTGAAGGTTGGCGGGCATGCCATATTCGGGGTGCCGAATGTGGCCTCAATGCACAACCGCATACGCTTGTTGCTTGGCAGGCATCCTTCTCAGGCCAAGGCCTGCTCCGCGCATATCCGCATATTTTCCAAGCCGGATTTCATGCTGTTTCTTGAAGAGGGCTTCCCCGGCGGCTATACGCTTAAAAAATTCGCCGGAAGCCAATTTTACCCCCTGCCCCAAAAGATGAGCAGAATAATGTCTACCTGCTTGCCAACATGCGCCTTCAGCATTTTTTTCTTGCTGCAAAAAAATGCGCCGTATGCGGATTCCTTTGCCAGATACCCGGCTGAAGCGCGGCTGGAAACCAACTACAAATGCATTGGCCGGTAACTTTGTGCCAAAGTGGGTTGATTTGCCTCAATAACCTGGCCGTTCCAGCGTGGACTGAGCGTTCCAGGGTAACCTGAGCCTTCAAGGTAACATGGTCATTCCATAGCGCCTGATGCACCCGGAAGTAGCGGCCCGGGCTGATGATGCCAAGTTGATGTTTAGCCCTGCTTACCCTTTCAGGCAGCGGTTATAAACCGCCAGAGTTTCCACCAGGAAGTCGCTTTCTTTTATGCCTTGCAGGCACGCTTGCCCGGCATGGCGCAGGGTTTGCAGATAGGCGCTTTCCAGAAGGGCTTTTTTTATGTTTTCGGCCAGGGCTTGCGGGTCTGAAGGCGGAACAAGCAGGTTTTGCGGCAGCAAGTCCGGCATGATGCCTACATTTGTGCTTAGCAGGGGCACGCCGCAGGCCATAAGTTCCACCGCCGCGCGGGCAATGGCTTCTGACCCGGTGGATGCCAGAATGCCCAGATCAAGGGCGTTCAGGCAGGCGTTGATGTCCGGCCTTTTTCCGCTTATGCGGGTAATTTCCGCCACACCGGCCGATGCGGCCATGTTCAGTATTTCCTCTTCAGAAATTGTGGTGCCGAAGCCTATCAGGAACAGACGCAGGTTGCGCCCCCATCCAGCCTGGCCAGCCGGGCCATCCGCTTCAACCGGGCCAGCCGCTTCAGCCCGTCCAGCCGATTCAGCCGGGCCAGTAGATTTAGCCGGGCCAGCCGCTTCAGCCGCAAATTCTTTATCCGCCCGCAGCAGGCGCAGGGCTTCAAACAGCACGTCGTGTCCCTTTACCCCGTCAAAGCGGCCCACCAGGCCCAGCACAAAATCTTCCGGCCCGTAGCCGTATTCCGCCCGCACAGCCGCGCGTCCGGCCGCATCCGGGAAAAATACGCGGGTATCTACCCCGCCGCGCACAAGCGATACCTTTTCCGGCGGCAGGCGCAGCAATTTTATCAGGCTGTCGCGGGTGCGGGAATTGGTGGCGATTACCGCGTCCGCAACCTGGTTGTGCAAGATGCGGTTGGGCAAATTGCCCTTGGGCGGGCGCTGGTCGCCCCGGGTGCGCACCAGGCGGAAATTGCGGCCCGCCCGCTTTAACAGGCCCCAAAGCAAAAAGGCCTCCCCCCGGTGGCAGTTCACAATATCCGGCTTGAAATCGTCCACAATTTTGCCAAGCTGGCGGTAAAGGCGGGCAATGTTCAGCGGGTTGGCGCTGTTCAAATCAAGCCCAAGCGGCTGAAGGCCCCATTCTTCCGCCTTGCGGAAGGAATCTGTGCCCGGCAGGCCCAAAACCAATACTTCATGCCCGGCCTCACGCAGCAGTTTGCTTAAAAACAGCCCGTACCAGGCTGTTGCGTTGAACCAGCGCACGTTTATAACTTGAATGCTGCGTATGCGTTGCATTTTTAATATCTCCGGCGGGCAGGTGGGCATAAAAAATATTAAGCTGCACCCGGCAAGGGGCTGAGCCCCTTGCAACCCCGTGA
>JAVBMP010000063.1:0-15533 GCA_031552315.1 Desulfovibrionaceae bacterium
GGCTTCCACCCGGCCGGTAACGCGGTCGGCGAAGCGGGTGCCCGCCGCCAGAATGACGTCGGCGCTGTTCAGGGCCTTGTTGGCCGTAACCGTGCCGTGCATGCCGGCCATGCCCAGCCAGAGCTTTTCATCGCCGGGGTAGCTGCCCAGCCCCATAAGGGTGGACGTTACCGGAATAAGAAAGTCGTTGGCAAGGCGGCGCAGGGTTTCACCCGCGTCTGACATGATTACCCCGCCGCCGGCCAGAATGACCGGTTCCTTCGCGTTCAGCAAAAGGTCGGCCGCCTTGCGCAGTTGCACAAGGTTGGGCTTGTAGGTGGGGTTGTAGCTGCGCATATGCACATCTTCCGGCCAGATAAATTCCGTTTTGGCCTTGATCATGTCTTTTGGCAGGTCAACAAGCACCGGGCCGGGGCGGCCGGAACGGGCCAGGTAAAAGGCCTGGCGTATGACCGTGGACAGGGTGGTTACGTCTTTCACCAAATAGTTATGCTTGGTGCAGGGGCGCGTAATGCCTACAATATCCACTTCCTGAAAGGCGTCGTTGCCTATAAGCGGGGTGCTTACCTGCCCGGTAAGCACCACCATGGGTATGGAATCGCTATAGGCCGTGGCAATGCCGGTAACGGCGTTGGTGGCCCCCGGGCCGGACGTTACAAGGCACACCCCTACCTTGCCGGAAGCCCGCGCGTAACCGTCGGCGGCATGAACCGCCGCCTGTTCATGCCGCACAAGGATATGCTTCAGGCTGCTGCGCGAAAGCTCGTCATAAATATCAAGCACCGCGCCGCCGGGGTAACCGAAAAGCAGGTCAACGCCTTCGCGTTTCAGACTTTCCAGAAGGATCTGGGCTCCGGTGAGCTCCATTCGCTTATTCCTCCGCGTTAAGATAACGGCGCACGATTTCGATCATACGGGTTTTGCCGTCAAGCTTCTGCTTTTTGATCTGACGAATCTGCTGTTCTTCAGCCGGGGTGTGGTAGGGGCGGGATTCAAGCTTTTCAAGCTGGTTTTCATAAAGTTTATGGTCATCCCACAGGGTCTTCAGTTCCTGGTCACGGGCGGCGTACTTTGTAAGGATTTCAAGTTCTCTGGCGTCCATATTTTACCTCCATAATGTGCGCTGCGCTGTGCGCAGCTGTTTATTTTAACCTATAAAATCAGGGTATAATTCCGTTCCAGTCCGGTGTGGCGTTGGCCGCCACCAGAAGGCGCTTTTCCCGGCTGCTTTCTCCGCTTGCCAGTTCCAGCTTGCCCGGCCTTATATTGAGCTTTTTCGCAATAAAGTCCAGCAACTCTTTGTTGGCTTTATTTTCAACCGCCGGGGCGGCTATGCGCAAACGCAGCCTGCCCTGACTTTCTTCCATAATTTCCGATTTTTTTGCCCCCGGCTGCACCCGAAGCAAAATTTGCCAGCCCCCCTGGGGCAGGGCCTGCACAAAAGGCGGCAATTGCGCGGCGTTTTCTTTGTTCATCCCTTGGGCCGATCCGTTTGGGTGACAAATTTCAAGCCGTTTTGCCCGGCGCGCTGCAGGGCTTTGGCGCGGCGGAACTTTTTTGCGCCTCTTCCGGCTGTGCCGCCATTGCCGGGGCCGCCATTGCCGCTGCCGCTGCCGTGGCCGCCGGGGCGGCTTGCGCCTGAACAGTCTGAGCCTGAACAGTCTGAGCCTGAACCGGTTGAGCCGCCTGAACGGGTTGAACGGGCTGAGCCTGACCGGGCGCGGCCTGTTCCGCCGGTAAATTGCGGTGGCGGCCAATATCTTCCGCCCTGGTCATAAGCTGGTGTTCTTCTTCATTTCCCAGCTTCAGCAGCTTCAAATGGGCTTCTATGATAGACCGCACATGGTATTCAAACTGGGCCTTGATGCGCCGGGCCTCGGCAATTTCATCCGTTATGCGGGCCAGGCGCAGGCTGCCTTGCGCTGTAAGGTTTTCCGCCTTGCCGCGGGCCGCTTCTATAATAAGCTGGGCCTCGCGCTGGGCGGAATTTTTCAAATCTTCCATCATGCGCTGGGTGGCTACCAGGGTTTCCCGCAGGCTGCTTTCATTTTTTTCATGCCTGGCCAGCTTGGCTTCCAGTTCTTCAACGCGGCGCAGCAGCATGACCTTTTCCTCACCCAGGCGGGCAATGGAATCTGCCAGATCCTGAATGAAAAGCTCCACGTGCTTTGGCGAATAGCCGCGAAAAGAGCGGGGAAAGTCGTGGCTTAACAAATCAAAACGGCTGGTGGACATTGTTACCTCTGAACGGTAAGGCCTTCAAAATAAAAAATCTGCCGCGTACACAGGGGAAGGGCCACGGCGGGCCTAGCCCAGCTTCAGCTTTACCGCCCATTCCGCCAGGGTGCTTACCAGGGCCGCGTCAATAAAAAACAGGGCCAGCAAAAGCACCATGGGGGTCAGGTCAAGCCCGCCCCGCATAAGGAAGGGCAGACGGCGGCGTATGCGGTAATACACCGGTTCCGTAAGGCTGCGCAGGGTGCGCACTATGGGGTTGTAAGGGTCGGGCTGCACCCAGCTTATAAGGGCGGAAACAATTATAACCAAAGAGTAAATAAAAATAAGGGTATGCAGCAGGGATGCCACTGCCCCCAATATATTTCCGAGCAAAGTCATAAGTTCCTCTTTTTTCAGTTTGCGGCCAAGAGTTTGCGCAGTTTTTCCGCCATATCGCGGTAGTCGCTTATGTGCATTGAACCATTAAGGTTTTTATTCTTGAACGCCCAAAAGGGTATGCCCGCGCGGGCAGAGGCCAGTTCATCAACCTTGGAATCGCCTATGTAGACCACGTCGTCCGGGGCCAAGTCCCAATCTTCAAGCGTGGCGAGAAGGGAATCCGGCTCCGGCTTCGGGGCGTAATCCGCCGCTGTTTTCACGCTGTGGAAGTAGGGGAGTATGTTGAACGGGCCAAGCAGGTCATCCACCGGGTCTATGCGGTTGGTGCAAATGCCCATGCGCAGCTTGTAGGGGGATATCCAGCGCAGAAATTCCGGCAAATAGCGTTCCAGCGCGAGCATGGGGCCAACATCAAGGTTGTAGCGCATCATGGCCCGCGCCGTTTCCGCCGAATTGCGCATATGTTCCGGAATGATATGGAAGATGGCCTGATCAACCGTGGCCATGTGCACAAAGTTTTCTTCATCCGGCGTAAGGTTGGGCATGCCAAGGCTTGCGCGAATGGCGTTGTAATAGGCGATATTGGCCGCGCGGGAATCAAGCAGCACCCCGTCGCAGTCAAATATCAACCCTTTCAAACCTCTTGGAAATTCTTTGTTCAAGGCTCACCTGAAAAATGGTATGTTGAATGGTATCTTGTTTGTTGGAAAATATATAACAACTTTTTTCCCGCTACGCCAGAGCTGCGGGGGCATAAAATTTCAGTTTGTTAATAAACCCGCGTTGCGGGCAAGCCCACAGGCGCGAATTGTGGCTATTTTATCAGCAGGATATGGCGTTCCACATTCAGCCAGGGTTTGTCTTTTGGCCCGGCGGGCAGGCCAAGCAGCCGCCAGACCGGGCCTTGAAACAGCTCTGCCTGTTCCGGGGCAAAGGGGCAACCCGGCAAGTTGCCGTCAACTTTGCGCAGGCCGCTGCCTTCCGGGTTTTGTTCCGCCATGTCGCGCAAAAAGTTTTTCACATCCGGGTCGGCGCTGCACAGGATGCAGTCATCCGGCAAAAAGGCGGCCAGGGCGGCGGTTACGCTGCGCCATTCCGGTTTGGGCAGGCCGTAGCCCGCCAAAAAGTCATTGCCCAGGGCCGCGAGCAGGGCGGCATCTTCCGCGTCTTCAGGCTGGGCCGCGCCGGCCAGTCCAGCGTTGACCAGTTCCGCGCCGGGCTGTTTTGCGCCGGCCAGTCCTTTTGTCTGCCCGCCGGGGCGGCTGTCGGACAGGGCCAGGCGCAGCAGACGGCCGCTTTCGGCAAATTTTTCTTCCAGCCCGGCTATTTCCAGCAGGCGTTCTTCCAGTTCCCAGGCCAGCAGCAAGGATTGCTGGGCTTTTTTGCGGGCCTCTGGCAGCTTCGCTTCCGGGTTTTCCGTTTGTTTTTTTTGCCGCGCCTTTTCTGTTTCAAGGTCAAGCCCGGCGGCAAAGCGCCGCAAGTCCGCCTCTTCATCCGCCTTCAGCCCGGGGCCGGCAAGGCCTTGCCGTTCATCCAGCCCGCGCAGGGCTTCCTCTGCGGCCATGCGCTTCAGTTCTCCGCCGCCTTCAAGGTCTTGCCCAAGGCTTAAAAGGTCGCGCAGCAAAAAGGCGGCTTCCTTCGGGGGAAAGGGCAGGCCCTGCGGGGTAAACATTCTGGGCGCGTCCGGCTGTTGCGGGGTTTTCAGGCCCGGTTCCATAAAAAGCACCTGTTCCGGCAGGTTTTGCGGGGCCAGGGCGGGATGCAGGCAGGGGAAATAGATGAAATATTTTTCTGTCATAATTTTCAAAGTAATTTTTTGTGGTTTAAAACCGTGGCGGTATTCAGAAGCCGCGTCTATAACGGATTATCCTTCTTGACACAATCCCTATCAGCACCTACTTTTACGTGAACTTCCCGCGTTTTGCGGGCACACTACCCCAAGGAGCTTTACAATGGCTTATGATTTGCGAATGGTCAAGCTGGTTACAGGTGAAATGGTCATAGGAAAGTTTGACGCGGCCAAAAATATGCTGAACGACGTGGCCGCCATCCAGACCATCCCCACCCAGCAGGGCGTGCAATTGATGATATTGCCTTACGGATACCCCTTCGATGCGGAATTTAACGGCAGCATTTCCTACAGCCATGTGCTTTATGCCTATGGCACCTGCCCGGAAGAAATGAAAACCCGCTACCTTGAAGCCTGTTCAAACCTTACCCTGAGCACCGGCGGCCTTGGCGGGCTTGACCTTAAAAACCCCGGCGGCGGCGATTTTTCCGGCCTTATCCGTGGCAAATAGGGCATGGTTGTAGCCGGAATGCGTCATCTACTTTCCATTTTACCCCGCCCCAGCCGTTACATAGGCACAGAGGAAGGGGCCATCAGGCCGCAAGACGCTTCTGATGCCCGCCCCTCTTTGCGCCCCTCCTTGTGTTTGGGCCTGGCCTTTCCAGACCTTTATGAAGTTGGCATGTCCTACCTTGGGCAGAAGATTCTTTATGGCCTGGTGAACCAGCACCCGCGCTACCGCGCCGAGCGTGTCTTCGCCCCCTGCCAGGACGCGGCCAAGATTCTGCGTGAACACGCCGCCCCCCTTTGCACGCTGGAAAGCGACATTCCCCTTGCGGATCTGGATATGATCGGATTTAGCATAACGCATGAACTTTGTTACACAAACGTGCTGTATATGCTGGACTTGGCCAATATTCCCCTGCACGCGGCGGAACGCGCCAAAAGCACAGTGCCCGGACAGGGCGGCAAAAGCTGGCCCATAGTAACGGCTGGCGGGGGCTGCACCCTGGCGGCGGAGGCCCTGGCCCCCTTTGTTGACCTGATGTTTTTGGGCGAGGGAGAGGAAGTTCTTATGGAATTTCTGCCCCTGCTGGAACAGGCCAAGCAGGAAGGCTGGGGCAGGGAACGGCTTCTGGAAGCCGCATCCCGGTTGGAAGGTGTTTATGTGCCGGAATTTTTTGCGGATTCCGGCACCCGCCTGCCTCCGCTGCCGCTGAAGCCGGAATACACAAGCATAAAGCGCCGCGTGCTGGCCGACCTTGACGAGGCCTTTTACCCGGTAAGCCAGCCCGTGCCCTTTGGCGCGGTGCATAACCGCCTGGCCCTGGAAATAGGGCGCGGCTGCACCAGAAGCTGCCGTTTTTGCCAGGCCGGGGTAATTTACCGGCCCTCGCGGGAACGCAGCGTGCCCACGCTGGAACGCTTGCTGGAAGATTGCCTTGCGGGCACGGGGTATGATGATGTTTCTTTCCTTTCATTAAGCAGCGGCGATTTTTCCGCCCTGAAAACGCTTTTTCATTCCAGCGTGGCGCGTTGCGCCGCCGAACAGGTGGCGGTTTCTCTGCCTTCCCTGCGCGTGGGTTCCATAGACGATTCCATCATGCAGGGCGTTGCGGGCATCAAGCGCAGCGGGGCCACCCTGGCCCCGGAAGCGGGCAGCCAGCGCCTGCGCGATGTCATAAACAAGGGCATTACAGAGGCGGAACTTATTACCCATGTGCAAAAGCTGTTTGAAAACGGCTGGCAGCAAATAAAACTTTATTTCATGATAGGCCTGCCCACGGAAACGGATGAAGACCTGCTGGCCATCATAGACCTGGCCCGCAAGGCGCGGGATGCCGCCGGGCCGGGTATAAAGCGCCTGCAAATTACGGTTTCTGTTTCACCGTTCGTGCCCAAGGCCCACACCCCCTTCCAGTGGGAAGGCCAAGTCCCGCGCGAAGAAATACGCCGCCGTGTCGGCCTGTTGCTGGGCGCGGTAAAGGGCGAAAAACGCATCAAATTGCGCTGGCATGAGCCGGAAATGAGTTTTCTTGAAGGGGTGTTTTCACGGGCGGATCGCCGCCTGGCCCCGGTGGTGGAAAGCGCCTACCGCAAAGGCGCGGTGTTCGCGGACTGGATAGACAACTTCAGCCTTGCGCCCTGGCTGGAGGCCCTGGCGGAACACGGGCTGGACCCTTTGGAATTTACCGGCCCGCTTGACCCGGGCAAGCCCACGCCCTGGGCGCATCTGGAAAGCGGCGTAAGCGAAGAATTTTTGCTGAAGGAACGCGAACGCGCCTTTGAACGGAAAATTACCCAGGACTGCCGCTACCACGCCTGCCGCAACTGCGGGGTGTGCGACACCAAGGCCGGGCCGTCTTTGCTTGGCCCGCACCCGCAAGGCAAGGAATACCGCAACCGCCTGAACTTCCCCCAGCGGGATCAGGAAGCGCACAGCGCCCGGCTGGACGAATATGGCCGGGTAATAGTGCGCCCGGAATTTGCGCCAGAAAAAATACAGCCAGAAAAAATACAGCCGGAAAAAATCCAAAAAGAAGAGGCGGAAGGCGCGAAAACCCGCAAAAAAGCCCTGCCCCCGCAAATAGACCCGGCCCTTTCCCGCAAGGCCGCACACTTCCGCCTTTGGTATTCCAAGCAGGGCGGCGCGGTTTATTTAAGCCAGCTGGAATTGCAATCCATTTTTGAACGGGCCATGCGCCGGGCCGCCTTGCCCCTTTCCTTCAGCCAGGGCTTTCACCCCCTGCCGCTTATTTCCTTTGCCCGCGCCTTGCCCGTGGGCGTAGCCAGCCGCTGTGAATGGATGTGCGTTCACCTGCGGGAAGGCTGGAACGCGGAAACCACGCGCCGCGCCCTGGGCGACAAATTCCCCCCCGGCCTTGAACTTTTGCGGGTGGAACCCTTGCCCATAAACGCCCGCCCGCCGGAAGATTCCAGCGCGGAATTTATGGTGGAATGGAAAGGCGCGGAAGAAGGCCGCCCGCGCTTCCTGCAAGCCTGGAAGGCCCTGCGGGAATATGAAGGTGAACTCTTGTGGCTGAAGGCGGGCAA
Organism: Desulfovibrionaceae bacterium; assembly: GCA_031552315.1. Classification (GTDB taxonomy): domain Bacteria; phylum Desulfobacterota; class Desulfovibrionia; order Desulfovibrionales; family Desulfovibrionaceae; genus JAVBMP01. The sequence continues at coordinate 7,460 of JAVBMP010000063.1, forward strand.
AAAAAGCCCGCAAAACGACAAAACGCTGAACCTGCGCGGCTTTTTCAGTGAAATTTCCAGCCAGGAATCTTTTGGGCAGGGTTTCACAGGCGCGTTACGCTTCAAGGCCGACTGGTCGGCCGGTTATCTTTCTCCCTTGCAACTTTGCCGTTCCGCTCTGGGGCTGGCGCTGGGCGAGGGGGCGGAATATTTTATGCCGCATGAAATTTTCCTTACCCGGGTAAAATGACCCGCGCGGCACGCAAGACTGGAGTTGTTTGAATGCTTAAAAAAATAGCGATGCTGATTTTGCTTACAGGGGTTTTTATGTCCACTTCCATTTATCCGCCCTTGTCCGGGGCCGCTGCCGAGGCCGCGGCTGAAGCCGGGCCTGAAGCCGAAGCCGCAGCGGAAGTCGCGGCCACAGCGGGGGGCGCTTCACAAACCAGAAAGGCGGAAAAAGCCGGGGCTTCCGGCGGCGCGGGCGGTTCCGCAGCCGCGTTGCCCGCCGCTTCTTTGGCGGTTTCAGCTAACGCGGCCGGTGACCAGCCAGTTGATACGCCGGTTGATACGCCGGTCGATACACCAGCCAGGCCCTACCTTACAAAGCTGCCCAACGGGCTTTCTGTCCTTTATTTTAAAGACCAGCGCTTCCCGCTGGCTTCCTTGCGCCTTTACGTCCATGCCGGTTCCACCTATGAAAAGCCGGAGGAATTTGGCCTTTCGCACCTTCTGGAACATATGGTCTTCAAGGGCACGGCCCGCCGCCCCAAGGGAAAAGTGGCGGCGGATATTGAAGCCGCCGGCGGTTACACCAACGCGGCCACCAGCTTTGACTACACCGTGTACATGGCCGACATGCCCGCGGCGGAATGGAAGACCGGGCTGGATGTGTTGCAGGACGCCGCCTTCAACCCCACGCTGGATAAAGACGAGCTGGAAGCGGAAAAAGACGTGGTGCTGGCGGAACTCAAGCGCGGGGAAGACAGCCCCGGCGGAGTGCTGTTCAAGCGCCTGCAAAGCGCCATTTTTAGCGGCACCCCGTATGGCCACCCCATAATAGGCTACCCGGAAACCATAAAGGGCATAAGCCGTGAGGCCATGCTGGCCTACATAACGCGCCATTACCAGCCGCAAAACATGCTGCTGGTGGTGTGCGGCAATGTTGACCAGGCCGAGCTTATGGCCGAGGTTGAACGGCTTTTCGGTAACTTGCGCAACAACGCGGGCACAGACGGCCTGCCGCAAGTAACCCTGCAACCCGCAGTGCCGCAAGAAAAGCGCGTGCAGGTGGAAGCCGGCCCCTGGAACAACGTGTACCTTGCCCTGGCCTTCCCCATGCCCGGCGGCGACCATTTGGAAAGCAGCCAGTTTGACGTGCTGGCCCAATTGCTGGGCGGGGACAAAACGTCCTATTTCTACCGCAAATACAAATACAATGAACGGTTGGTGGATGACATTTCCGTTTCTTGCTACGGCTTTGAACGCAGCGGTATGCTTTACGTCAGCGCCAGCCTGGATGCCGACAAGGTGGCGGAATTTTGGCCTCGCCTGGTGGAAGACCTGCAACGCATTTCCGCCTTGCGTTTTACCCCGGCGGAATTTGACCGCGCCCGCCTGAACCTTGAAGACAGCCTTTTCCGCGCCAAGGAAACTTTGTCCGGCCTTACTTCCAAGCTGGGCTACTTCCAGTTTTTCGGCAATGGCGAAATTGAAGAGGAAAATTATTTGCAGGCCGTACGCTCTGTAGACAGCGCGGCCCTTTCAGATCTGGCCGGGCGCTACATCCGCCCAGACCAGATGGCCCTTGTGGCGCTGGTGCCGCAAGAAGCCAAAGGCCTTGTAACGGCTGAATCCCTTCAGGGCGCGCTGGACAAGGCCTGGCCCGCCGGGCCGCGCGCCCCGCAGGCCAGCGTAAAGCTGGACAAAAGCGCCGCCCCGGAAGTGATTGAACTTGGCCCCGGCCGCAAGGTTATTTTGCAGGCGGACAACACCCTGCCGTATATCGCGGCCAACCTTGTGTTCACCGGCGGCAACACCTTGCTGAAGCCGGACGAGCAGGGCCTGGCCGCCCTGGCCGCCGCCACCCTTACCAAGGGGAGCGCCCGCATGAACGCCAGCCAGGTGGAAGACTTTTTGTCGGACCGCGCGGCGGAACTTGGGGCCGCCGCAGGCAGCCAAAGCTTCAGCCTTAGCCTGCAAACCCCGGCCCGCTTCAGCGCCGACATCTTTACCCTGCTGGCAGAAACGCTTGAAAGCCCCGCCTTTGCGGAAGAAGAATTTTCCCGCGCGGTGCAAAACCAGCTGGCCGCCATCAAAAAGCGGGAAGACCAGGCGGTTTCTTTGGCCTTCCGCTACATGTTCTCCTTCCTGTTCAACAACCACCCCTACGGTTACCTGCAACTGGGCCGGGCCGAAGACCTGCCCGGGTTCAAGGCGGATGACGTTAAAAGGTTTTGGGAAAAGCAAAAGGGAGAAAGCTGGGTGCTTAGCGTGTGCGGCAGCTTCAACCGGGAAGATATTCTGGCCCAGGCCAGAAAGCTGGAAGCCGCCCTTGGAGAAAAGGATGAAAAAGGCGAAAAGGGCGGAAAGGGCGAAAAAGCCCAGCTGAAGCACAGCCGCCCCGGCGTGCCGGCCTGGTCAGGCAAACACAATCAGGATCTGAAGCTGGCCGACCGCAAACAGGCCCACATTTTTATGAGCTTCCCCACCGTGCCCGCCATGCATGAGGACAGCGCCGGGCTGGCCCTGCTGCAAAACGTGCTTTCCGGCCAAAGCGGGCTGCTGTTCCGCGACCTGCGCGATGAGCAAAGCCTTGGCTATTCCGTGGACGCCATCCCCTGGCAGGCCGACCAGGCCGGGCTGCTGATTTTTTACATAGGCACGGAAGCCCCCAAGGTGGAACAGGCCAAAGCCGGGTTCCTTAAGGTAATCAAAGACCTTGCGGAAAACCCCCTGCCAGAGGCGGAACTGGAACGCGGCAAGCGCCAGATGGAAGGCGACTACTACCGCGGCCGCCAAACCCTTGGGGCCCGCAGCGGAGAACTTGCCACCCTTTCCATACTGGACAGGCCGCTGGATAGCGAAATGACCAGGCTGGAAAAGGCCAAAACCCTGAAACCGGCGGATCTGCAAAACCTGGCCCGCAAATATTTGCAGGCGGACAAGGCCTACTGGACCATAGTCCAACCCTGACACCGCCCCACGCGGCGTCTTTTGCCCTCCGAACTGCGTCAGCGGGGCCTTTTGTCACTGTCGAGTACCATCATTAAACATTACAGCTAACTCGTAACTTGTGCTACGCCCGCCTGCCGCATTTTGCCGCAAGATGCCAAACTCAAGCAATTCCCGAATATCCCGCAAGGCTGTATCTGGTGAACATTTTGCCAGCTTGGCATATTTGCCGCTGGTAAGTTTGCCTTCAAATTCATCCAACAGGCGGTTGATAACGTTACGCTGGCGTTCATTGAGCTGAAATTGGCTGGCATGTTGCCAAACGTTTGCTTTATGGAAAACAGCGGCCAGGGTTTCATACGCTTCGTCAATGGCGCGGCCAAGGCAAGCCAGGAACCAGTCAAGCCAGAGGCTGATGTCCAACCCGCCTTTTTGGGTACGTTCCAAAATATCGTAATATTCTTTGCGTTCTCTCTCGATTCTGCCGGACATGCTGTAGAAGCGTTGCGGGCAATTATCAGCCCGTGCCAGAGCGCAATCGGCAATGGCGCGGGCTATGCGCCCATTTCCGTCTTCAAAGGGGTGAACGGTTACAAACCAAAGGTGAGCTATCCCCGCTTTTAGTACGGGGTCAAGATCAAGCGGCGCGTTAAACCATTCCAAAAAACGAGCCATTTCCTTATCAAGCCGCTCCGCTGGCGGGGCCTCGAAGTGAATTTTTTCATGCCCTATATAGCCAGAGACAACTTGCATGGGGCCTGCTTCCGGTGTGCGCCACGCGCCAACGGTAATACGCCTGGCTTGGCCGTAGCCTGTGGGGAACAATGCGCCATGCCAGCCGAATAAACGTTCTGCCGTCAACGGTTCCGCATATTGTTGCGTGGCATCAAGTATCATTTCAACTATGCCTTCCACATTCCGGTTGACGGGCGCAAGACCGCCAATGTCAATACCAAGCCTGCGGGCCAGGGAAGATCGAACCTGGGCCATGCTCAACACTTCACCTTCAATGGCGCTGGATTTCACCACGTCAATGGTCAGGGTTTTCAAACCGGCCTCGGCGCGGATGGAAAATCCAAGAGCATTCATGCGGCCAAGGAGTAAACCTTGCTTATGGCGTATGGCGGCAAGCTGGCCAGCCAGCTTATCCATGCTCCAATAAAAGTCAGGCCACTCTGGGTGTTCGTGAATATAGCGCATAATATCCGCACTCCTTGCGGTGAATAGTACAGGTTTTCACCGCAAAAGCAATGCTTCACATCCCTTACAACATTTTTTTCTCTGCGCATGTCCTCCGGCAAGGCGTTTTGAAACAAGCTTTCAGCCGGTAGAGTTCTTGCCTGGCGGGCGGCATTGAGCAGCACTTCTTTATCATACGTTTTCAATTTTGAGGCTGTTGCACAATGGCCTCTAAATTCAATGAGCTTAACAAGACCTTAAGCTTGGCTGCCAGTAAATCATCTGGCTGTAATGTTTCAACAGGGTTTTGCCGTCAAAAACCGCCACCCTGCATATCAGGCGCGTTTTTTTGGGCCGCAGCGCCGTGACCATACTGCCCTGGAAAGGGCGCAAACATTTATTCGGCCGTTTGCTTTTTCAGTAATTTTACAAGGGGCTTCGCGGCAACTTGCATAATCTTGAGAAACAGTTTATTTTCATTCCTGCTCGTAAAATTATCTAACTTATTTCGCAGGAATGTTCAGGCCAATGCAAAGTAGATCAACCATTTTTGTTCTGTGCGTTTTTGTTTTTTGTTGCACCTTTATAACAAACATGACCGCTTCAGCGGCCCAGGCCGCCAAGCCTGTACAGGCAAAGGACGGCAAGGCAGCGGCTACCGCGCAAAAAGCCCCGGTAATTCCCACCACTACAGTCAACAAGGTTGTGGCCGTGGTGAATGGTGAAATGATCACCATGATGGATCTGCAAAAAAGCGCCATGCCGGAAATTGTGCAGAAAAACCTTACCGGGACAGACGCCAAATCAAAGGCGGAGCGCGATAAAATCATGAGCTCCACCCTTGATATGATGATTTTGGACATCCTGGCCCGGCATGAGGCGGAACGCTTGAAAATATCCATTTCCGACCAGGAACTGGATAATGAAGTGCGCACCATCCGTGAACGCAACCGCCTTTCAGCGGAAGAGTTTGAACGGCAAATCAGCTACCAGGGCATGGATATTGACGCCTTCAAAACCCGCATGAAAAACAGCATGGTGCGCCAGCGTCTGGTAAGCATGATGGTAACCCGCAAAATAATGATCAACAAAGATGATGTGGCCGCTTATTATGAGGCCCACAAGGCGGAATTCAAACCGCGTGAATCGGTTGATATTTCCCTTATCGTCTTCCACCCGGAAGTGAACCCCAAAGAAGTGCTGGGCTACATAAAAAGCGGACGCATGAGCTTTGAAGACGCCGCCAAAAAGGTTTCTATTGAACCGGCCGGACGCAACGGCGGGGGCCTTGGGGCCTTGAAATGGGGTGAAATAAACGAACAATGGAAGACAATAATAAACAAAATGCAGGTTGGCGAAATATCCCCCGTGTTCCCGGTGGACAAATTCAAAGCTGTAATTCGTTTGAACAAAATAACTGAAGGCAAGCAACTTACCCTTGAAGAAGCAACCCCGCGCATTGAAGATATTCTACGCGCCCCCCAGTTTGAAGAACGTTTTGCGGAATATGGCAAGCAATTGCGTGAAAAGGCCGTGGTGGAAATTCGTTTATAAAGTTTATAACGTTACTTTTAACATAACAGGTTAAAACCGGTGTAGGCATGGATTTAGCAAAACTGCTGGAACTTGGCACCGCTATTCGCGAGGCCAGAGAAAAGGCCGGCCTTTCGCTTGACGATGTGGCCGCCCGTATAAAGGTTTCTACCAAACTGCTTTCCGCAATAGAAAAAGGTTCCGCCGAAGGGTTGCCCCATGCGGTGTATACCCGTGGCTTCGCCCGTTCTTACGGCCTTGAGGTGGGGCTGGACGCGGAAACGCTCAACCCCCTGCTGGAAGACGTTTTCACCCCGGATCTTATGGTCAACGTAAGTCACGAGCTTTCAGCCACTGCCCGTGAACAGGCCATGAACCCCGGCCACAGCCCGGCCGTGCTGCTGGTGGTGGTCTTGCTGGTTGTTCTGCTTGGCGGCCTTGGCTGGGGCGGCTGGTATGTTTTTGATAATTACGGTTCCCAAATCTGGGAATTTGTGCAAAAGCCCTTTTCCGCCAATGCGGACGCTGTGGGGCAATCCACTTCCGCATCCACGCCGGGTACGTTGCCCGGGGGGGCGGCCTCTGGTGAAGGCGCCGGCGCGGCTTCAGGCTCCGGCTCGGCCGGTTCCGCTTCTTCCGCCGCTTCCGGCCCGGCGTCTGCTGGCCCGGCGTCTTCCGGATCGGTATCTGGGGGTTCAGCGTCTTCAGGTTCTTCCGGCGGCGCGGACGCCGCAACTTCCGCCACAAACCCGGCAGCTGCGGCAACGCCCGGCACAACACCCGACTCAAGCTCTGCCAACACCGGCGCGGCCACGGGCAGCCAGGCCGCGTCCCCGCACCCTGCGGCGGAAGAGCATGTGCTGGTGCTTACCGCCAAATCCAACCAGAATTGCTGGATGGATTTTACGGTTGACGGCGTAAAACCAGGGGATTTCACCCTTAGGCAGGGCAACACGCACAAGGTGCAGTTCAAAAAAAGCCTTACTGTCGTGCTGGGTAACGCCGGCGGGGTAACGCTGGAATATAACGGCGTGCCCTACCCGGTAAGCGGCGGCAAGGTTACCTTGAATTTTCCTCCGCAAGACTAGCGCCGGGGCAGCAGCAAGTTTGTGGAATTTAGCGCGCGGGTAATTATTTTACGGGTTGGCCGCTTCCGGGAAGCGGATTTGTGGGTGCGCGTGCTTTCACCGGAACGCGGGGTCTTTTCCGCCTTCGCCTTTGGGGGCAGCCGCAGCCGCAAACGCTTCAGCGGTTGCCTTGATTTGTTCAATGACGTGCTTTTCAAGCTGCGCGTAAGCCGCCAGGGTGAATACACTGACCTTTTGGAAGGGGTGCTTATAAACGCCCCGCGTCGCTTGCGCCATGACTGGCAGCGCACCGGCATGGCCGTGAATTGCGCCCGGTTTATAGAGGCCTTTGGGGCCGCGCCGGATGGCGCCCTGGCCACCCACACCCTTTTTAGCGGGGTATTGCGGGCGCTGGAACAGGAAGAAGCCCCCAGCGGGTTTTTGCCGGTATTTTTCCGGGCGCGTCTGCTTGCGGAACAGGGCTACGGCCTGGATCATGAAAGTTGCGCCGTTTGCGGGGCCAATTTGCAAAGTTGCGGTTCCGCCCTGTTTGCCCTGCATGAGGGCTTTTTTCTTTGCCCGGATTGCGCCCGGCGCAACCCGTCCGGCCCCTGCCTTGGCCTGCAAAAGCCGGCATTGGAAGTGCTTGGCCGGGTTTTGTCTTCTGACCCGGAAGACTGGGGGGCGGCAAAGCTTGACCCGGAAGGGGCCAGGCAGTGCGCCCGTGCCCTGGACGCCTTTGCGCGGCGGCATAGCGGGCTGGTGTTTGAGTCCGGCCGCTTTGTAAGGGAATGATTTTGATTGGAAACAATTGTGCAATGGTCTGGATTACGCATAAAATGATTCGCTCTTGCGGCAAGCTTGCCTGAACTGGCCAATTTTCAGGCTTCTTCTTTGAAAACCGTTCTAAAGGTACTAATATGAACTTTCAAAATGTTATTTTGACCTTGCAGAATTTCTGGTCCCAACGGGGCTGCGTCATTCAGCAACCCTATGATGTAGAATGCGGCGCGGGCACCTTCAACCCGGCCACCTTTTTGCGCGTTATCGGGCCGGAACCGTGGAACGTGGCCTATGTGGAACCTTCCCGCCGCCCCAAAGACGGCCGTTATGGGGAAAACCCCAACCGCCTTCAGCACTAC
>JAVBMP010000065.1:0-8787 GCA_031552315.1 Desulfovibrionaceae bacterium
CTTTACGGCTTTTGGCTTGGGCGGTCATTAAAAACTCCTATGGGCATTAGAGCAATTTACGATTGAAATGAGTGAGTTGCTCAGCAAGGATTTGTCTTCAAATCCTTGCCGCGGAATAGTCGTAGGCGAGCTTTGCTCGCCGTTAAGCGACTATTTCAAGCGTAAACCACTCTAGAGTAAATACTCTTGAAATAGTGCTGCTGAATATTTTTTAAAAGCAAAATAAAATAAAACGCCGCACCGGGTGTGGTGCGGCGCGTAATGAATTGGCCTAGATTTCCATTATTTCTTTTTCTTTGGCCTGGCACTTCTGGTCTGCCTTGGCAACCGCGCCATCGGTAAGCTTTTGAATGCTTTCCTGGGCTTTTTTGCAGTCATCTTCGCTAATTGTTTTGTCTTTTTCCAGCTTTTTCAGGGCGTCATTGGCGTCACGGCGGATATTGCGCATGGCTACCTTGCTGTCTTCAGTGTATTTGCGGGCCACCTTTACAAGGTCTTTGCGGCGTTCTTCAGTCAGGGGCGGTATGGTTACGCGAATGAGCTTGCCGTCATTGGAAGGGTTAAGGCCAAGGTCTGACTTCAGAATGGCCTTTTCAATAAGACCGAAGGCGGCTTTGTCCCAGGGCTGGATGGCAATGGTGCGGCTGTCGGGCACGGTTACGGATGAAAGCTGGCTTATGGCCGTGGGCGTGCCATAATAATCCACCTTCACGTTTTCAATAAGCCCGGCATTGGCCCGCCCGGTGCGCAGGCTGGTAAATTCTTTTTCCAGCGCGGCCAGGGCCTTGTTCATGCGGTCTTCGGCATCTTTTTTGATGTTTTCCATACAGTAACCTCCAGATATTTATTCGCGTTTTATTTTACTATGCTGCCTACAGGCTCACCCATGACCAGGCGCTTTATGTGCCCGCCAAACATGCTGCACACAATGACGGGCATGTTGTTTTCCATGGCCAGGGTTATGGCTGTGGTATCCATAACGCCCAGACGTTTTTGAATGGCTTCATTGTAAGATACTTCTGTATACTTTACCGCGTCCGGGAATTTTTGCGGGTCTTTGTCATAAATGCCGTCCACCTTGGTGGCCTTTATTATGGCATCGCATTTCAGTTCCATGCCGCGCAGGGCGGCGGCGGTATCTGTGGTGAAATAGGGGTTGCCGGTGCCGCCGGCGCAAATTACCACCCGGCCTTTTTCCAAATGGCGTTCCGCCCGGCGGCGGATGTAAGGTTCACAAACTTCTTGCATGGTTATGGCGGAAAGCACCCGGGTGCTGTGCCCCATTTTTTCCAGCGCGTCCTGCACTGCCACGGCATTCATAACTGTTGCCAGCATGCCCATGTAGTCTGCCGAGGAACGTTCCATGCCCTGGGCGGAAGCGGCCATGCCGCGAAAGATATTGCCGCCGCCAATCACCAGGGCCATTTGCAGGCCCATTTGCAAGACGCCGGAAATTTCTTCACACAGGCGGGAAACCGTTGCCGGGTCTATGCCGAACTTGTGTTCTCCGGCAAGGGCTTCTCCACTAAGCTTCAGTAATATCCGTTTGTAGCGCAGCGCACTCATGATTTTTTGCTCCTGTGATTTTCATAGTCAAAGGGCTTGCCCCATTCCGAGTCAAATACCCTGATATATTTTACAAACGTATAAAAGGCGTCATGCGTGGCAACAATGAAGCCGGCCCGGCCATCCAGAAAGCCCAGACGCAAAAAATACATTTTCATAAAGCGCCACCAGCTGTGCGCAATGGCGGAAAGCATGCTGCCCTTTTTGCCCCTGGAACGCAAAAAGCCCGCGCCTATGTCGGCGTAAGAGTTTAACTTGTCAAGCTGGTTGTTGAAGCCGGTATACGGGTAATGCACAATATGCGCGCCAGGGGCGCTTATTTTGCCGGAAGGGCCAAGCGTTTCATAACGCACGTGGGCTTCCGGCACAAAGTTCATTTTGCCCACCTGCCCAAGGCGGGGCATATAGTCCGGCGACCAGCCGGAATGCTTCATGAAACGGTCAAAATACCATGAACTGCGGGGCACTTCATAGGCCACCTTGCCTTCTGTGTTGGCGGCGGCTTCTTGCAGGGCGCGGGCCAGTTCCGGCGGGCATATTTCGTCCTGGTCAAGGATAAAAAACCACGGGGTTTTTATGTGCCCCATGGCGAAAGTCAATTGCTGGGGAAAGCCTTCCCACTTGTTGTAAACAACCGTGGCCTTGCAGGCTTCCGCAATTTTCAGGGTGTTGTCAGAGCTGCCGCTGTCCACCACCAGAACACTTTCACAAAAAGACAAAGATTCAAGACATTTATCTAGCAGGCGCTCGCCATTGTAACTTAGCACTACGGCGGTAATACGGGCTGGGTTGCTTTCAGAGGACAAGACAAAACTTCCGGCGTTTCAGGGTTGGCTGGCCATGCCTTGGCGGCACGGCCGCATGCTTGCGGCAAATTTTTTTGACATTAGCTTTAAGTGCGCCGACTTGCAACCAGAAAAATTGAGGGGGAGCAAAATGAGGCCAAAAAAGGGAATGCGGCATGAATTGCGAACGGAATTGGCAGGGTGAGGCCGTTGCACAATGGCCTTTTTGCCCTTTTACTGCGTCGTGCCCCATTTTTTAGGGGGCCGCGCGAAGGTCATATATGCTTAAATATACTCCCTCCGCACGGAACTACGGAATAGGGGCACTCCTTGTAAAAGAACAAAAATTCTCATTGTGCAACGGCCTCAGGGTTGTAAAGGGGCGGCAGAATGCGCCGTGCCCGGATAAAAATAGCGGGTTAAGTTTTTACACTTAACCCGCTGACAAATATGGTCGGGATGAGAGGATTTGAACCTCCGGCCCCAGCGTCCCGAACGCTGTACTCTACCAGACTGAGCCACATCCCGAAGGAAAGGAGATATATGCCAAAGCTTGAACTTTGGCAAGGGTTTTTTCCGCGACAAGCGTATTTTTATGTGAATGTTCTGTCAGGGCTACAAAATGGCTGCAAAAAAGCTACAAAAGGGCCACAAAATTCTTTGCCCACCAGGGGCAGGCCGGGGCAAAAAGATGCTGCATGCTGGCGAAGCAGTTTTTATAAAGCAGCCCGTCCAACAGGGCCGCGTCATTTCCGGAATGTGTTTGGCGGCCGCTTTTGGCCTTGACGGTTGCCGGGTTGGGGGCGGTTTGCAAGCGGGCCGGGTTTTGCGCCGCATTTCCCAAAGCCGGGTCAAAGCCCAGGCCATGGCCGCTTTGCATGCGCAAGCAGGCACGGATGCCCCGCAATTGTCCGCCTTGCGGCGGGGCCGCTTCCACCCGCAGGTAATGAAACTCGTGCCCGCGCAGCGTTGCCCCGACCGGGTGAAAGGGGTTGGGGGCCAAGACCGCGCATTCGCTGTAACCCAGGCCTTGCGGGCTGTTGGTGACAGAAAAATCAAGGGGAAACACCCCGGCCAGGGGGTATTGCGTGCCCGCCGCAAGGCGCAGGCTGTGCCCCAGGCAAAGCAGGCCGCCATATTCCGCATACACCGGCAAGCCGGATTCCACCAGAACGCGCAGGTTTTGCAAAACCGCTTGCCCGGTTTGTTGCCCGGCCTGCTGTCCGGTTTGCTGCCCGCCTTGCAGCCCTGCCTGCTGCCCTGCCTGCAGCCCGGGCTGCTGTTGCAAAAAGGCTGTCAATGCGTCCAAAGAGCAGGCCCCGCCAAAATAGAGGCCTTGCGGAAATTCCCGCGCCGGGCCGCTGGCAAGCGGTTGGGAATTGGAAGCGCCCGACACGCAAATTTCTGGCACGCAAATTTCTGGGGCGCAAGTTTCTGCCCCGCAAGCTTTTGGGACGCCTTCATTATTTTGGGAACCGCTCCGCGCCCTGGCCCAGTCATGCCAGAAGGCGGCGTCATGCAGGGAAAGGGGCATCAGACGCGCCCCGGCCTGTTGCAGGGCCTCCAGATTTTCCACATAGCCGAAGGGGAAAATGGGGTCAAAAAGGTAGCCTACAAGCGGGGCCTTGCCGGAACACTGGATGCCCGCAGGGTCTGTCCGGCAATCGGAGGCATGCGGCTGACAGCCGGGCGCAGCTCCAAGGCAGCCGGGCGCATTCGCAAGACAGCCGGAGGCGTCCGTCAAACCTATCAGGCCCGCTGTCCCAGACTTTTCCGCTATTTCCGCCGCCTCCGCCGCCTCTGCCGTTCCCGGCAATTCCGCCTGGCTGGGCGCTACCGGCGTAGCGGTCTGCCCGGTTTTGTCCAGTGCTATTCCGGACCACCCGTCTTGCGGCGTTTTGTCCGGCGTGCCCAAGACCCAGGCCGGCCCATCCGGCCAGGCCGGCCCGTCCGAAACCCCGCCCGGCGCGGCCTGTCGCGTAAAGGGCGGGGCGCTGCGGGCCAGCTTCAAGATGCCTTCAAGGTCAAGATGTTTTTCAATCAGGTTTGCCGCCTGTTCAATGGCTTCTTCCGCCTTTTGCCGGCTGGGGCCGTGGTGCGGGTTCAGCACCAGGCCGCTGCCGCGCTCTTCAAGCGGGGCGATTGGCAGACGCGGCAACAGGCCGAAAACCGGCACCCCGGCCAGTTCTTCCACGGCCTGCTTCACCAAAGCGCGGTGCCTTGGGCGGCTGGCCCGGTTTATGACTACACCGGCCAGGTTCAGGCCCGGTTCAAACATTTTGCAGCCTTGCACAATGGCGGCGGCGGTGCGCGTCATTTTGCCCGCGCTAAGCACCAGAATTACCGGAATGCCCAAGAGGCGGGCCAATGCGGCGCTGGAGCAGCTTCCGTCAAGGTCGCGCCCGTCAAACAGCCCCCGGTTGCCTTCAATCAGGGCCAAATCCGCGCCCTCGTCAGCATAATCCGGCTGTCGGCAAGCCGTATCCCGGCAATCTCTTGCGCGCCTGTCCCCCTGACGCGGCAGGAAAGGGCGCAACAGCAAGCCTTCCGGGCGCGGGGTGAAGAACAGGTCAAGGTTGCGCCCGGCCCAGTCCGGGAAGGCCCGGCCGGGTACGGATGCCGCCATATGCGGGCCGAAAGACGCGGGCTGGCCGGAAGGCGCGGACTGCCCGGAACACGCGGACTGGCCGGGGCGGGCAGGCCAACCGGGGCCAGCGGGGTGGGCGGCCAGGCCAAGCCAGGCGGTATCTATATAATCCGGCCCTTTTTTGAAGGAGGCCACACGCAGGCCGCGCCGCGCAAAGGCCCGGCACAGGCCAAGGCTGACCAGCGTTTTGCCGCTGCCCCCGGAAAGCCCGGCCACAAGCAGGCGCGGGGCCGCAATGATGTTGGAGTTGTTTTGCGTCACTTTTTATCCGATAGAGTGGGTTACGCTTGAAATAGAGGCAGTCGCCAAAACCCCCGGGCAGCGTCACGAGCGTGAATTTTGTTCGCTGGCAAGGAAAAAGCCTTTTTATGGAAAAAATGTATTCTTACCGTACTTGACCGGAATAAAAAGGCTTTCTGGCGCAGACAGGGAACAAAAGGCAGCTCGTGACACTGCCTACATCCAGTCTTTATGCACCAGATAGCGCCACAAGACCACGCAAATGACCACTGTGCCCAGCACTATAAGCGGAAGCGCCCAGGCGTTTTGTTCAAAGGGCAGGGGCACGTTCATGCCGAACAGGCCCACCACAATGCTTGGCCCCATCAAAATAAGGGTAATGCCGGTCAAAAACTTCATTACCTGGTTCATGTTGTTGGAAATCATTGATGCAAAGGTTTCACTAAGGCTGCTGACAATTTGCGCGTATATCTCGGCGGTTTCTGTGGCCTGTTTGCATTCTATGACTGTATCCAGCAGAAGGGCGCGTTCCTCTTCATTCAGCTTGATGGTGGTGGAATTGGAAAGGCGTTCCAGTATGCCGTTGTTGGCCTTGAGGGCGGTGACAAAATAGACCAGGGTCTTTTCAATATGCAGCATACGCGCAAGTTCTTCATTACGCATGGACTGGCGCATGGATTCTTCCACCAGCGAGGTTAGCCCGTCAATTACTTCAAGGTCTTGCACGTAGCCTATGCTGGCCTGCTGCATAAGCGCCAGGGCCATGCGCATGCGGTCGCGGCTGTTCAGGCGCGGCAGCTTGGACGCCAGCAACTTTTCCACAATGCGCGGAGAACTGGAAACGGTCACAATGGCTGAAGGTGTAAGTATTATGCCCACAGGCAGGGTCATAAAGGGGGGCCGCACCCCTTCCGGGGTGGGGTAGGAAACGCGAATGGCCATAAAAATGACATCACCGCGCGTTTCAATACGCGGCCTTTCCGCCGGGTCAAGGGCGTCTGTGAAAAAGTCGCCGGGCAGGGAGAGCGCTTCCTTTACCTTGCGTATTTCCGGCATTTCCGGGTCAGCCAGGTTTATCCAGCAATCTGCTTCTATGGCCGGAATTTCTTTGGAAACGCCGCCTTCCACCTTGTAGATGCCAAGCATGTCATTCCGCCAGCAGGCTATAGATGTATGGTAAATCCAGACTGCCGCGCACGGCCTGGGCCAGACGGTTCAAGGCCTTGTCCAGGGCGCGGGGGCCGGGCCATTTTTTATTGCGCCCGCCAAGGCTGTCTTCTTCCGGCAGGCCCAGTTCACGCAAATAGGGCACCACGCCGCAAAAAGGCACGCCAGTGCGGGCGGTAAGTTCCTTCATGGCCGGGGCCAGCAAAGAGGCGTCACCCCGGAACTTGTTCAGCACAAAACCCTTTACCCGGGCGCGTTCCGCCCCTTCAAGCAGCATAAAGGTGCCGTAAAGATGGGCAAAGGCCCCGCCCCGGTCTATGTCCGCCACAAGCAACACCGGGGCCTTGGCAAGGCCCGCCATGCGCATGTTGGAAATATCTTGCGCCTTCAGGTTTATTTCCACCGGGCTTCCGGCCCCTTCAATAAGCATGGTGCCGGCCCGCAAGGCCAGGTCACGGTAGGCCCGCCCCACGGACGCGAAAAGCCCTTCCTTCAATTCCTGATATTCCCGCGCGCGCATAATGCCCATGGAACGCCCAAGGGCAAACACCTCTGACCCAAGGTCGGAAACCGGGCGCAAGAATACCGGGTTCATCATGACCTCCGGTTCCCGCTTGCAGGCAATGGCTTGCAGGGCCTGCGCCCCGCTAATGACTTTGCCACCCGCCAGCTCGTAGCTGTAGGAGCTCATGTTCTGGGCCTTGAAGGGCGCGGGGTTGTGCCCGTCTTCCTGCATAATGCGGCCCAGAGCGCAGGTCAGCAGGCTTTTGCCGGCGTTGGAAGAAACGCCCTGAAGCATAAGGGCCGGGGTTTGTGTGCGCGTGTTCATTGGCGTACCTACCTGAAAATTATACTTCACGCATCTTCAACAGAAAGCGCGGCCAGCGTCAAGTGGAGTATTTGAGGCCATGGTGTAACGGCCTAATTTGAGACCATCGCAAAGGACATTCACCGCCCGCGCCCGCCCAAAAAATTCGGCGGGCCAACCCCGATAACGCCGGGGTTGAAGGCGCTGGACAAAGCGCGGTTCAAATAGGCCTGGGCCTGTATGACGCTTTGTTCCAGCCCGTTGCCCTGCCCCATAAAAGTGGCGATGGCGGCGGAAAGGGTGCAGCCGGTGCCGTGGTTGTTCACCGTGTTTATTCTGGGCTGGCGCAAGGGTTTGGGGGCCTGGCCGGGCAGGCAGAGCCAGTCTGTAAGGAAATTTTCTTCCCGGTTTGCCGCGCCGGGCCGCGCGCCTTCCGCCGGGCTGCCGCCCAGCGTATCGGGGCTGAAGTGCCCGCCCTTGATCAGCACGGCCTTTGCCCCGGCTTGCAGCAGCTTTTCCCCGGCCTTGCGCAGACTTTCCGCGCTGTCTACTTTTACGCCGCTTAAAAGTTCGGCTTCCGGCAGGTTTGGGGTAAGGATGTCGGCCAGGGGAAGCAGACGGGCCACAAGGGTGCTTACGGCGCTGTCTTCCAGCAGTTTGTAGCCGGACTGGCTTACGCATACCGGGTCCACCACCAGGGGGAAATCTTTATGGCGCAAAAAATCCGCCACGGTTTCAATAAGGGCGCTGTTTGCCAGCATGCCGGTTTTGGCCGCGCGCAGTTTGAAGCCGTCACGCACTGTGGCGTATTGCAGGGCCACAAAAGACGGGGGCACGCCTTCCACCCCGCGCACCTCTGCCCCGTTTTGCGCGGTAAGGGCGCAAATGACAGAAAGGCCAAAGCCGCCCAGGCAGGTAATGGTTTTAAGGTCAGCCTGAATGCCCGCCCCGCCGCCGGAATCTGACCCGGCAATGGTCAAGATGTTCGCGTAATCAGCCATGCATGGCCTCCCTGAGTTCTTTTACGGCAACGCCTATATCGTCCGCCCCGACAATGCCGGAAACCACCGCGCAGCAGGTGGCCCCGCGCCGGGCGACATCGCCTATGTTATGCGCCTTTATGCCGCCAATGGCCACAAAGGGCAGGTTTTGTTCCTTTACCGCGTATTCCAGATATGCAAAGCCCACGGGGGCGCATACGTCTTTTTTGGTCTGCGTGGCAAAAATGGGGCCAACGCCAATATAATCGGCCCCCAAAAGCGCGGCCTCGCGGGCCTGTTCCGGGCTGTGCGTGGAAAGGCCGATAATTTTGTTTGGCCCCAGCAGTTTGCGCAGTTCCGGCACAGGCAGGTCATCTTGCCCCACATGCACGCCATCCGCATCACAAAGCAGGGCCAAAGAGGCATGGTCGTTTATAATGAAGCAGGCCCCGGCCTCTCGCGTCAGGGTGCGTATGGCGCGGCATTCTTCAAGCATTACGCCCATTTTCCGTTCTTTTTCCCGGTACTGGATAATTTTTATGCCGTTTTCCAGCATTTGCCGCGCCACTTCAATGTTGGAACGCCCGCGCGAAA
>JAVBMP010000070.1:0-37524 GCA_031552315.1 Desulfovibrionaceae bacterium
AATCGTGGTGTGGTCCGGAACCGAATCTTCCAGCGAAAGGCCGGTGAAACGGACGAACGAGATGCGGTCAAGCAGCGCCGCTTCGGTTTCCAGGTCGCTAAGTCCGTACCATTGCTGCAAAAGTAGGATTTTCAGCATCAACAGCGCCGGGTAGGCCCTGGGCCCGGCCTGAACCGCCACGTTGCGGCCAAGCTGGCGCTGCAACAGCTTTTCAACCGGCTTCCAGTTCACCATTGCGCTTACGCCATCAAGAAAAGTCGGCTTGTTGCGGTTCTTTTTGACAATAAAATCCGCAAGGCCAAATAACCCCATGTTGCGTTCCATATGCTGATTCCTCCCTGTGGCTGATGAGGAATAATATAATAATTACTTAAATATATCAAGGTATTATTTGAAATTGATTCGCAACGGCCTTGAATATCTTTTTCCATGGCCCAATGCGCGGAACCGTGTAAATCGGTATTGCCGCGCAACTTGCGGCGGGAAACCCAATAACCAAGAATGACGAACTGCGGGGCCAGAAAAATCATGGACGCGAAGGTGGCGCTTTTTTCTATGAAGCCGTAAGGGTCATTCAAACGACCAGCCAATTCCGCAAATTCCCAAACCATTACAGCCCAGGGGAAATACAGCGAATCGCCACGGAAAGATAAAAGCCTGTACCCAAGCGCTGGATGAAAACCATAATAAGCGCCTACGCGCTGGCTGGCCCAGCCGAATGCTCCAATGAAAAGAAACAACATAAGAGCCAGATACCACCAACGAATGGCGTTTTCTGTAGAGGCCGAACCGCCGCCAAGACCGTAATCTTTTTGACTAATCATGAATTTGCCCTTGACAAACGCACCAAAAGGTGACACTATTTTTCATGAACAACAAACACCGAAAAACACTTGCTGCCATCTTTTCCGAACCAACACCAAGGGCTTTGATTTGGGCGGAGATTGAGTCTCTTCTAATTGCCGTTGGGTGCAGGGTGATTGAAGGTGACGGCTCACGAGTCAGATTTATAAAAGATGATGTGATAGGGTATTTCCACAGGCCGCACCCTAAAAAAGAAGCACTGCAATACCAGGTGCGCGAAGCAAAGCTTTTTTGCTTAAACTAGGAGTAAAACCATGAACGCCATAAATAGCGCCACAAATAACACCATGAATTACAAGGGATATACCGCCATTGTCGCCTTTAGCAATGAAGACAACTGCCTTGTTGGGCATCTGATAGGCATTAACGATGTCATTGCTTTTCATGCGGATTCTGTTGAAGAACTGCGTCAGGTTTTTCATGAAACCGTTGATGACTACCTTGAAACATGCGCCAAAATAGGCCGTGAACCCAACAAGCCATATTCTGGCCGTGTTACCTTGCGCATTCCACCGGAATTGCACGCCAGGCTTGCCATCGAAGCCGAAATGCACGGCATAAGCCTGAACAACTGGCTGGTGAACACCTTGAGCAGTTCTGTGGAAAATAACGCCTGACATTGGAGTAACACTTTGAACGTACTCACCTACAAGGGGTATATGGGACGTTTTGAATATGCCCCTGACTCTGATGCCTTCCACGGCCATGTGCTGCATCTTACAGATGCAATTACCTTTCAGGGCCGCTCTATTGACGAACTGAAAACCGCATTGGCGGAATCGGTTGAAGATTATTTTGATTTGTGCAAAGAAATTGGCAAAGAACCGCAAAAGCCTTTCTCCGGGCGTTTCAACGTGCGTATTTCCCCGGAAATACACCGGCGCATTGCCATGGAAGCCGCTAAAGATGGTGTAAGCATCAACAGTTGGGTTTCCAAAACCCTGAGCAATGCGGTGGAGCATAGTAATCACGCTTAGCATCTTCACTTTCTCCAAGCCGTGTAGGCCTGCCCAAATACCAGGTCTTTTGTTATGACCACGTTAAAGCGGTAGCCAGGGCGAATTTCCAGCGTAGGCTTGATGTTCAGGTTCTTTTGCAAAAGGTTCATGGAAGCCTGCCCAATTTGGGCCGAAAGCGCGGAAATCATTTCATCCTGCATGGTGGTGCCGTTGGCTGAAGCCGTTGCCGCTGTGTGCATGGAATCCATTGCGTAGGCCGTGCCGCCTGTAATCATGCTCATGAGGAAGGCGGAACCGAAAACGCGCAGATAGTGGTTGTTCACTTCATCAGAGAAACCGGCGTAACCGCTCATGTCCGCGCCGGGCATTGCGCCCAGGGTGACAGCGGAGCCGTCCGGGTAAATCAGGCGGTTCCACGCGATTAAGACGCGCTCCTGGCCGTAAATGACGCGGGAATCATAAACGCCGTAAAGCTTGGAGCCTTGCGGCAAAATAAGATGCTGGCCGGTGGCCGTGTCATAGATGTTTTGGGAAACCTGGGCTATCAGGTTGCCGGGCAGGTCGGAATTTACGCCGCTGACCATAACGGCGGGAATTACCGTGCCGGTCTTTACTTCAAACTTCTGGCCGGGCAGGCGGGTATCCGGCGCTATCCAATTCGCATCTTTGTTGTTCCGGCTGAAGAATTCTTCTTTTTCCTTGTCTGAAGCGGCGTTCGGGTCGCCGCCCATGCCGTTAAGACTTGCCAAGGCGGCAGGCATGGCCGGGCCTTGTGACTGGCCGCTCTGGTATGGGGCTTGGTACGGGTTCGAGTAAGGCGGGCCGGGTTGGTAGCCGTAAGCGGCCCCTGCGGCTTGTCCAGTCTGTTGGCCGCTGTATTGCGGATTTACATTTCTGCCGTTTTTTACCGCCAACGGGGCTTTCAGGGCTTCAAGCGCGGCCTGGGCCTTCATGCGGCGTATTTCTTCGGCTTCGCGCTCCGCCGGGGTTGGCTGCGGGGTTTGTTCCTTCTGCACAACTATCAGCGGTTCTTTTCCGGCCCGTTCTTCGGCATCGGTTTTGAGAACGCCGGAATGCTGCGGCGCAAGGTTCAGACCTTGGCCCTCGCCGTGCAGCAGGGGCTTGGGCTGTTCCGTTTCCTGAATGTCCACCGGCTTTATCCCGGCTGTTTCATTGGTGTTATTGCTTCCGGAATTTTGCACGCCGTGAATCATAACGCCAATGACTATGGCCGCGCCCAGCAAAATGGCATAAAACGGCCATTTGCCAAGGCGGCTGGCTTGCGGCTTGGGAATGAAGCTGTTCGGGCTTTCGTCCTGCGGTTTCTTGTCTGCCTTCAGATTTTTTTCCGGCATGGTTAATTACCCCGCCGGATTGTCACTTTTTCCTGCTCGCTGCCCACGCCCACCACCAGGGCCAGTTCTTCAAAAATGCCGTCCACAATGACCGCGGACTCCTTCACGCGGTAGTTCACCAGAATATCTTGCCCGCCCTTGCGCACGAGCAACACCGGAATTTCTGCCGAACTGCTGGCGGACGGCAGCTTGATGAAAGTTTGACGGCCATCATCATAAACCTGCTCCGGCTTCCAACTGGCTTTTCCCTTGATGCTGTAAGCGAAATTGAGGGTGGAAAGGTCAACCCGGCTGCCGCTGACCGTGGCGGCGCTTTGCCATTCCCTTTCTTTGGATTCCTGACTGAATTTGTCAGCTTGCAGGCGGCGCAGGTCTGAAGCGTAGGAGAAGCCGACATAGGGCGTGTGCCCTTCCTTGCGGGAAATCAGGCGTAAGTGGTAAACGCGGCGGTCTGTGGTTATGACGGCGGACGTTTCCAGCCCCGCGTCCATCGGCTTGATGAAGAGGTGCGTCACCGCGCCCTTGCTGGAGCCGGAGCTGGCAACTTCCAGAATCCAGCGGGCGGAGTCGCCCAGCATTACGGTGTCCACCTGCTCGCCGGGTTCCAGCTCCACGTCACAGACGCGCATGGGCGCGGCAATTATGGTGGGCATAGAAGCCCCGTGAACGTAAATAAGCTTGCCACCGCTGGAAAGCATGGGCGGCATGTCGCGCTTTGACCACTGGCCGGACAAGTCCAACGCTTGCAGTTCCTTTTTCTGCAACGGCACAACCTTGGGGCTGAGGTAATCGCCAGCCGTGGACGCGGGCAGGCTTTCATTCAGGGTGCGGATAAGCGCGTCATAGTCCTGGTCAATTTTCGGGGCCTGCTCATTTTTTTGGCTTTGGACTTCAACTTTTTCAGTTTTGGCGCTCTGGGCCGGGATTTGAGCCTTATTTGTCTGGGCCGCGAAAGAAGCCGGAGAAAGCAACAGAATCAACGTGCTGAAAAGCAAAGGTTTAAACAGTTTCATAGCTTACCTCTTTTCTGGAGTGGAATTTTCAAAGGCGGGCTGGCCCGTCTGAACAGCGGGGTTGCCGCCAACCGGCAGAACCTTGGCCATATGCAGGCTGGTTATGTAAACGCCGCCGGGGTTCTTGATTAAAACCGCGTCTGTGGTGGGCGGGTTAAGCTGAATGCTGACGGTGGCTTCGTAGTTGTAAATGTCCAGAACAACGCCCGCATGGTTGCGCACGGTTTCCGACCACTCCACGCGGTAGGAATCCGCCGACACCGGCAGGGGAACGCCCTTTACTTCCACCTGAACCAGCTTACCGGCCTTGGCTATGGCGTAAGGGTTGTTCTGTTCGTAGAACTCGCGCACCTGGCCCTTGCCCGCGCCAGCCACAAAGAAGGAAACCCGGTCAATCATCTTGCGCTGCAAATCAACGTCCACGGTGACGGTGCGCCAATCGCTGATAAAGGCCGCAATTTCCGCCTGAATGACCTTGCGCGGCGTGGCCATGGCCGCATCAGCCCGCGAAACGGCGGCAACCTTGCCCAGCTTGTCCACTTCTACCAGGTAAGGCACCACCTTGGATTGCTGGGCCTGCCACACGTTGCCGGTAATGGAAATGCCGGTTATGAGCAGGCAAAAAAGCGCGAAAAAGCGCCATTGCGCGGCCCGGCTGATGTAGGAACCGTAACGCTCCAGCCATTCTTCACGGGCGTTCAGGTAGGGGTTTTGGCCGGCACTGCCATTGTGCCCATGGCTTGCCGGTTGCGCGTTATCGGTTGACAGGTTATTTTGTTTTTTGAACATTTATCCTCCTTTGCTGGTGTTTCGGTTTAATAAAATTCATGTGTTAGGCTATGTAAATTTCAATTTTCAACTGCCGCTATTGGTCTTTTCCGGGTGTTTGGCGCGTTCCAGCCGGTCTTTCATCAGTTCGCGGGAACGTGCGCCGGTGTTGCCGCTGCTCATGCCTATTTCGCTCTTGGCCTGCTGACGGTTGCCCCAAAGGGTTGAGGCCATGTTGGCGGCTTTGCCCAGGCCGGTTTTACCTTCAAGGCTGGCCAAATTGGCCGCGTCCTTCACTTGCATGGCACCGCGCCCAGCAGCCATTGCGCCGCCCGCGACTATTCCGGCAGCAACGCCACCGACAGCCGCAACAGTTGAAGTAAGGCTCATGCCGCTGGAAACGTGGGAGCCGTTGATTATTCCGGCACAGACATCAGGAATGGATTTGACAAGGGCGAGAAGGACGATTGATGCGCCAATGACAACGAAAATGTCTTCAAGGTTGGCCGTAGAAGTTTCAAATTCGAGTATGAAAGATAAGCCGACACCTACAAGAAGTTGCAGAACAAATAACTTAAAGGCTACTGAGAATGCGTAACGCATAAAATTTATTGCGTATTCTTTGGTGAACGAAGAGCCACCAAAACCCAGCAACAAAATACCGGCGCTCATGGTTATATACGCTTCGCATTTTATGAATACTATTTGGGCAGTTATCAAAGCGAAGCAAACAATAATGACCAAGGCCGCAATTAAGAGCGCAACCGAGTTGCCTGGCGACCATACGGAAAGTTTATCAAGCACTTTATTGACCAGGTTAATGCCAACCATAAACGGAGAGTCTGTTATTTCTCCGCCATTTAGTTCACCAGCAACTTTACTTAACCCGTCAATAATGTTATTAGACCATTCCTGATAATTGTTTATTACCGCCAGCATGAAACCGGAAAAAAGCAGTAACGTTACAAAGTTACTGAGAGCTTCACCTATCGTTATACGGTTTAATGCTGCCTTGATGCCAAAGTAGGCAATTTCAATTACACAAAACAGGCCAAACAATTTTAACGTGTAATTGTGCAATACGTTTGCCCAAGTAGCCGCTTTGGTTGCAAATGCGCGTGTTACTTTACCAACTATATCTATATCCGCTGCTGACGCTTGGGATATAAAAATTAAGCTAAAACTGAATGTAAGGAGTGCCGTAATGAAAACGACCCGTATTATTCTGCTTTGTTTGACTATCATCCTTTCCTCTCTGTCTATTCTCGGCTGTTCTGGTGAAGAAAAAGCGCAAAAGCCACAAGAGACAACAAACCAGCAAGAGCAACAATCCAGCCCCAGACCAGTCGAAAGTGCCACTGGCCAAAAAGCCAATAAATTATAGTTTGTTGGCTCTTTTTCCTGTCGCGCCTTTTATTGTTTCTGTTTCTGTCATCTTGCGCCAATTCTCTTCCTGCACCTGCCTTTCCTTCTCCGCTTTCATCCGGGCGACCTGGTCGCCCTGGATGGCGGTGGCCATGAGTTCACGCAAGCGGCGCGATTCCTGAATATGAATGGCGGCAAGGTTGTTGGCGGCTTGCATGGCTTGCATTTGCCCTTCCGGGGTAGCCAAGAGCTTATTTATATAATCCTCAAGCTCGCCGGATTTTTGCAGTTCTTCCAGTTGGGCGGCGGTTAGCTGGAATGCGGCCATTGAAGCCTCGTCAACTTTTGCGGCCCATTCATCCCATTTGGCCTTGTATTCTTCATTGCTCCAGTTTTCGTATTCGCTCTTGCCGGGGTAAAGTTCCTTGAAAATGTGGCCAATAGCGCCGAAATCGCCTGAAGCTGTTCCAAGTTCCCGCGTCAGGCTGGAAAGCTTGGCCATTTCGCCGGTAACAGCGTTTTTCAGGTAGTCCGGCAGGCCCGCAATGCTTTGGTACATGCCCCGGAGTTGTTCAATGTTCTGGCGCACCATTTCCACCTGGGCGATTGTCTGGTTGTAGGCCTCATAGACCTGCTGGGCGTTGTAGGCCAAATCTTCAATGCCGGTGACGTATTCCAGCGCCTGCAACAGGTTTGTGCTGCAATTGGTACAGGTGAACGTGGCCGCTTGCGGTTTGTCCGGCTGGCTGATGAAGAGGGTCAGCGTGATGGACAGGGTGTATATTGCGGCGTAAATTTTGTTTTTGGTCTTGGGTTTCATAATCCCCTCACGAGGTGAAATTTTATGATTTTTGAAGTTCCGTTGCCCGATGGTCGCATTGTTTATATGTGTTCAAGCTGCTCTGAAACGAGCGAGATTTGTCGCGTAGTATGGTTTGATGCCAAAGTTTTTTGGAGTTTGTGGAAAGACCAGGACTTGGATATATTGAGCATTGAAAACATGAAGGAATATACAAAATTCCCGAATCCAACCCCGGCGTTACAAGGAACTGGCGAAGCTTTTGCACAAAGTGCGAAACATCCTGTTCCAGTGGCATCTTTTGGAAATTTTGGGTACACATATGCGAATAGGGTTGTCTTGGCTGGTGGCCGGGTGCGGACAATGTGGCTCCTTGTAAATGGTGCAACGGCTTTCCCAATAGAATGTAGTCCGCTTGACCTGAAAGAGCTTGAAGTTGCAGAAAAAGAAAAACAGCTTGGTTTATTGGTTGGGTCTGGGCGTTCATTTGAGTTCCCTCCAGCACGGCCAAGGTCTGGGGAACATCTGCCCTGAAAAAACGTAGCTGTTTTGAAGCTCCAGCGCGAATTGCAGGTCGCAATAGAAGCGGTCAAGCCCTTCTATTGGCCCGGAACAGCCTTCAACAACGGTAGGAGCTTCATCCATCAGGAAGCAGAGCAGTTCACGGTTTTCATCTATCCGTTTGAAGAGGAAGAGGCGGTTGCATACGTTCA
Source organism: Desulfovibrionaceae bacterium (assembly GCA_031552315.1). GTDB lineage: Bacteria > Desulfobacterota > Desulfovibrionia > Desulfovibrionales > Desulfovibrionaceae > JAVBMP01. Next base: position 7,837 of record JAVBMP010000070.1, read on the forward strand.
GGGCGGCTTGCAGGTGTTCAGAGCAAACTTGTCTTTGCTGGGGTTTGTTGAGCCGCAAGGCGAAAATCAGCTCATCCAGAAAGTTGTCATGAGCCAGCAGCCAACCTTCAACAAACCAGAAGCACCGTTCAATGACTTCAAGAGGCCCTTGTTGGCGTAAGAAATTCATAAGGTTGAGGTTTTCCTTCTTGCGTTGGAAAATGCCGCCGCAAGAATCCTGGCAAACATGAAGGACGCGAGACAGATAAATGTCTCCATGCGCCGCATAATTGGTTTCATTCATGCCGCCTTCCCCTTCCGGCCTTTCGCGCAGCACAGTTCTGCCTTGTCTTTTTCCAGAAACAGTTTGGCGCACTTGCCGCATTGCCAGGCATCTTTGCTGTGGCTTGCTCGGACGCGCACATCGCAGCAGTCGGATGCGTGGCGGTGGTTTGCCCACAAATCATTGCATTTCGGGCATTGATAGGCGTTTGTCTTTGTTGGAGTCATTGTCTTTTCCTTTTTGGGCAATATTTGCTCTTCATTGGTGTAAAAACTGCACTGGTTTAAAAATCGCACCAATAAAGAACCGCAACCTACACGGCCCGCCGTTCTTTAAGCCATTGCGTTTGCCAGTCTTCGGGGCCGTGCAGCTCAATGAGCTTGTCAATTCTGGCGATATTTTCCTTGTCGGAAACGCCGGTGAAGGCCAGTTCCTTTGCCCCAAGGCCAAGTTGAATCAGGCGGCGGCCGATTGGTGTGTTGATGTAGTAGTCGCGCTTGGCTGTGGCGGCGGCGATTATTTCAATTTGCCGCTCGTTCAGGCCCATTTTGTAGTAAAGGGCCTTTTGGCTGTCTTGGCGGGCGGCATGGTTGGCCAGGTGAATTTGCGTTGGGCAACTTTGAACAATCACGTCAAAGATGCCGGAATCCGCCGCGTCTGAAAGGCTTTGTGTAGCCATGACAACCGCGCAGTTGGCCTTGCGGAACACCTTGAGCCATTCGCGGATTTTTTCTTTGAACACCTTGTGGCCAAGCATCACCCAGGCCTCGTCCAGAATAAGCAAGGCAGGCTGGCCCTTCAGGGCGCGTTCAATGCGTTGGAACAGGTACAGAAGGACGGGAATCAGGTTTTTGTCGCCCATGTTCATCAGGCTTTCAATTTCAAACACCATGAAGTTGTCTATGCCCAGAGTGTCAGCGCGGGCATCAAGCAGGTGCCCCATTGCGCCTTTGAGGGTGTAGTGTTGCAGGGCTTCTTTAAGTTTGACATCTTGCAAAATGTTTACGAAATCGGAAAGGGAGCGCATTTCCTTGGGGTTGGTGTGCAGGTTTTCCATGGCCTGATGCACAGAAACACGGTGCCCCGGTAGCAGGGCGAGGCCCTGCATGGCGGCAAGGGTTTCTATCCATTCTTCCGCCCAGGCCATTTCTTCTTTGGTGTCAATGTATTGCAACGGGGCAAAGGACAGTTGCCCGCTGTTGCCAATGTTGTAGTGGGTACCCCCGACTGCGCGGCAGAGCGCGTACATGCTCATGCCCTTGTCGAACACAAAGACGCTGCTGTTGGCGTAACGGCGAAATTGCCAGGCCAAATGCCCCAGCAAGGTGGACTTGCCGGAGCCGGTTGGCCCCCCGATGAAGGTGTGGCCCAGGTCGCCAACGTGCAGGTTGAGCCAGAACGGCGTTGCCCCGTCTGTCAAAACCACGGAAAGCGGCGGCGAGTCTGACGGGTAGAACGGACAAGGCGCGAATGCGCGGCCAGCCCAGACGCTGGAAAGCGGCAGAAGGTCGGCCAAGTTGAGGGTGTGGATGAAGGCGCGGCGCAAGTTGGCGTAACCATTGGCCGGGTGGCTGCCCAGCCAGGCTTCCAGGGCGTTGATGGTTTCAATGCGGCAGCCAAAGCCCAGGGTCTGCATCATGCGGCGCACTTCACGGGCCGATTCCGCCAGGGCCTGCGCGTCTTCGTGCATCAGAATTATGCAGGAACTGAAATAGCCCGCGCCAACGAAATTACTTTGAATATCTTCAATGCCTTGCTCGGCATCTTCCACCATGGCGGCGGCGTCACGGTTCACGCGGGCGTTGGGGTTGTTCAGGAATTGGTCAATAAAGCGGTGAACCTGTTGCTTCCAGCCCTTGCGGTAGCTGTCTGCTTCCTTTTTGGCCTCAAACTGGTCAAGGCAGATGAAGCGGCTGGAAAAGCGGTACGGCAGCGGCAAGGCATCAAGCATGGCCAGCATGGCCGGGCGCGATTCCTGCGGCAGGCCGTCTATGGAAAGCACGGCCAAATTCTTGTTGCCCAGGCGCGGGGCAATGCCGCCCAAGAGTTCCTCACTGCCCAGAATCGCATCCAGATACATGGGCACGTCCGGCAGGCGCACGGGGTGCAGTTCACCGGTAAGGCAGTGTTGCAGGTGCGATAACAGGTCGGAATAAGTAACTTCCCTGCCGTATTCGTCAATTTCCGAATATTCGCCCAGGCGCTCCATATCCAGCACGGTGGAAAGAATTTCCTCAAATTCCTGCAAGGTATGCTGGAAGGTTTTCAGGCCTTTTTCCAGCACCTTGTGCTGGCTGTAGGCCTCATTTTGCGCCCGCCCGGCCACCTTCATGCTTAACGTGTTCGGCTTGTAGCTAAGGCAAAGCACCTGGCTGGTGGTGTAGCAGGTATCTTTGCTGAAAAAGGCGCGGCGTTCATCATCCAGCATTTGGGAAACAGCGTCCGGGAAGTGGCTTTTTTCCGGCTTGCTGTAGGCGCGGTGCGGGGAACGCACCGCGTCCATATGCACAATGAAGCCGTTGCCCAGCAGTTTCAAGGCGTTGTTGGCCTGGGCGGAAACGTAGGCGAGTTCATCATCGGTAGACGAGGCCGTATCTTGCCCCTTGCAACCCCAGGCCGCAAGGAATGAGCCGTCTTTATTCAGGACAATGCCGGGGGCAATCAGCGCGGCATAAGGTAGCAAGTCCGGCAAGCCCTTGGCGGTGGAGCGGAAGTCTTTGAGTTTCAGCATGGCGCGGCTCCATTAGAGGTTGACAACATACCAAAAAATGGTATATTTATTTTCAGAAAGTAAGGGAGGCAAGCTTGCAAGACGACCAACAAGCCCTTTGGACGGTGCAGTTCACCGGCAAGGCCAGAAAGCAGAAAGGCAAACTTCCGCCAAATATTTCTTCCGTCCTTGACCTGCTTTATGGCGAACTGGAAAATGAAGGGCCGGAACGCAAAAACTGGCCGCATTACGGCAAAATTACCGGCAAGCCGGATATGCACCATTGCCATTTGAATAAAGGCAAGCCGCGCTATGTGGCGGTGTGGAAAGTTACGGACAGAAGCGTAAAACTTTTGGAGATTAGATATGTTGGCACACATGAAAACGCAGACTACCGGCTCATTGACTGAAATATGCCTGCAAATACCCAGCAGCGAGGCCGAAGGCATGCTCAAGGCCATAAGAAGCCTGTTGGAACTGGCAAAACTTGCGCGGCCCATGAATGAAGAAGGTGAGGAACTGTATTCGGCGGAAGAAGTTTTCCCCGAATCCAGCCCCGGCAACAGGTTGCGCGGCTTGCGCACCCGTGAGGGCATTACGCAAAAAGAGCTTGCCGCCGCCCTTGGCATACGCCAGCACCATGTTTCGGAAATGGAAAAGAATATCCGCTCCATTTCTGTGGAAATGGCCAAGCGCATTGGCGAAACCTTCAACATTTCATACAAAGTGTTTTTGTAGGCTTGCCGCGCTATGCCAAACCCGGAAAACGCCGCCATACCCCTTGCCGTTTCCAAGGCCGTCAACATGGAAGGCAAAAGCTTTGTGCGGGCCTGGCGCGAATGCAAAGGCCTTTTTAGCATCAGCATTCGTAACCCCCAGCCGCTTCATCTGCTTCATTTGCGGAAGGCTCTTGCGCCTCGCCTTCATCAATGTTGCCTTCAGCAACTCCGGCTTCATGGGGCAGGCCTTCATCTTCAACCGCTGCCTGATGGGCCGGAACCGGCTGGACTGGAACAGGCTCAGGATCCGGCACAAAACCGGAAGTAAGCTGGGCCTGTTCCACCAAGGTCAAGAGTTCCGTCCAGTAGGTTTTCAGCCTGGATTTGGACGCAATGCCGAAGGTGCTGGAGGTAATGCCCGCCTGAAAGGTCATGCGCTTGGCCAGCAAGTCTTGCAGGTCGCGCCCGAAGGTTATGGGGTTTTTCTCCGGCAGGCTGATAATGGCGTGAAACTGGTGGCTGTGTTCCTTGTAAATGTTGAATTCTTCAAACACCTTGCCGTCCATGGCGATTTCGCCGAAATAGCTGTTCAGCCAAACGACTATGGGCGCGGAGGCAAAGTCCTGGGCCATGACCTTCAGGCCGTAGACTGTATCTGTTATGGCCTGGCCGCCCGTGATAATGGTGTGGAAGAATACGCGGTGCCCGGCTTCCTGAAAAAGCTGAACAACGGTATTTTCCTTCAAATAGCCGCCAAAGCTCACAAACGAGCTTGCGCCGGTGTCTATGACAACGTGGGTTGCGGCATCAAGCGGCATAACCAGTTCAAGAATTTCATCAAAAACGCGGGCATCTATGTTGTCGCCCTTCATAATTTGCAGGCGCACAGCGTTGAATTCCTTAAACCCGGCCAAAGTGGCGTTAACCGGGTCTGCGTCAATCACAAGTACCGGGTGGCCAATGTGGCGCAAAGCCTGCACCAGAAAGGCCGCAATCATGCTTTTGCCAACGCCGCCCTTGCCTTGCTGAATAAAATGTATGGTTGCCATAAATACTCCTTCACCAATTGGTGGGAACAGTGCGCCAGCGGCTGCTTTTGGCGGAATAAAAGTCTTGATGTTTGATGTGCTTGCGCCAGACCAGGCTCATAATCGGGTCTGCCTTTGCCATTTGGTGCAGGACAAAAAGCGAGATAAGCCAAAAGCTTATGGCAGAAATAGCAGAAGCTACAGACATGCCGCCTATGCCAACAATGAAGCACAGAAGGCCGGAAGACAGCACAAGTTCGCGTTCACAACCAAGAACATGGTTGTGCCGGTGGAAGGACTGGCGGATGGTGACAGCGCGGCTCATATGATTGCCCCGCTGAAGCTGAACACGCTGCTCACAATCGAGCTGGCAAAGGCAATGAAGGAAATGCCGAAAACCACGCCCAGCAGCAGTTTGAACCCGCCGGAGATGTCGTCTTTGTTCATGATAAAGACAACGCCGCACAGGGCCATGGCCGCAATGCTGATGTATTTTCCGGCTGGGCCGGTAATGGTGTTGGTGACTTTTTCCAGCGGGCTGGCAAATTCACTTATGCCGCCGGAAGCCGCCGCCAGTTCAGGAAAGGACAGCAAGCAGAGCGCGGAAAGGCAAAACAGAATTTGAGCGGTGTTAAGGCCGGGTTTACGGGCGGGATTCTTCAAGGACATGACAATCTCCTGTCTGGAGACCGTCATGCGGTGCGTGGTTGGGGCGCGTGGCCCTCAGGAGGAAACGGTTTTTGCAGTAAGGGCAGAAAAGTTCAACTTCTCCAACTTCAACAGCGCCCTTGGCCAGCAGCCTGTTACAGGGTTGCCCGTTGCTCTTTCTGCCAGGGCAACGGATTTCAATGTCTGTGTACGATGTTTGAGTCATAGGCACCTCACGCCATTTCATAAAGGGTTTCAGTTTCGTAACAACTGGTTACAGGGTTAAAACGGTTTGCATTATAGACAACATATATAAAACGGCTTAAACTCTATGCATTGTATAGTTTTCATTGCAACATCTCCTGAATTCAGTTGATTATTGGAGTAAACATGCCGAAAATTCCTTTTGCTTATAACTTGAAAAACAGCCAGGATATGAGCGTTGAAGATATTCAGGAATTTGCCCTGGTTAATGGCAACATGCCCGGCTTGGCCTGCGCGGACGAAAATTGCCGGGCAGAACACCCGGAAACCCGTCTGACATGCGCCTGCTGCGACCCGGAAAAGCCGTGTAGCGTCCAACTTCCGCATCTGCGCACCTATCCGAACCATGAACATTCCGAAGAATGTCGGTTTGGCAGGCTTGCCGAGGCTTACGAGTATGTGATGAGGCACAAGGACGAGTTTATAAACCACGGGCCTGACCGGAATATTTTTAAGAGACTGAAACGTATTGACGATGCTTCTGCTTTGCCGGATGAATACGTTAATGAATTCTGCCCTCGTGAAAACGTAGCCCTGATAGATAGAGAGATAGACAATCTTATGCAGCGTGGAGCAAGCCGGGTACAGGCAGAACGTATTGCGGTTTGCCGTGTGCCGGAAAAGACCAGCAGGCTGTCTCTGATTATCAGCGCCGCTGAAAAGCTTTATGAACCACTGCCGGGGCAGGATGAAAAAAACAGGCTTGATGAGGCCAAATCTGTTCGTCTTGCTTTGCCAGGGCGAAGTAATTCCAATTATTTTAGCGCGTTTCACAAAATTTATACCCTCAAAGAAAGCTACAACATTCCATATATTCTTCATGATTACGCCACAGTGCATAGAAAAAATGACGGCTTTCTCATACGTTACAGCTATCCACTGAATGACTACCGTGAAGGTATGAAAGGCCTTACTGCCGTAAGCTTCATCTCTGATGAAGAACTGCGCGGAAAAGGCGGCGCTACGTTGAGAAGCAGTCTTGAACATTATGCAAACTCCGGTAAAACCTGTTGCGTCTACTCATTCAGCAGGCATTTTCTGAACGAAAACAACTGCCCAGATGTTGCCCATAATGCTTGTGTGGTAATCGAATTCAACACCTTGGGCGGCATAGTGATAAGGCCGCGTTGCGTAAACCGTTCGGAAAAAAGAAAGTCTTGAACAAAGGGAATTACACTCTCCCGGCCTAAATACAGGTTGTAAATACGGCGGGTATTTCTTTTGAATCCTTTGTCTATGATGAATTCTTTGGGGAAACCCAAATTGCTTTTTCTGGCGATTTGAATTTCATAAAAGACCACATTTTCAAAGGTTGTTATCTCAAGGATAATTTTCCCCTTGAGCCGTTCACCTTTAAGAGTTTCCGGCATGTAAACGAGCAATTTTCCGCCTGTGTCCATACAGTCGAACTCATGCTCAATAAAATCAAAAAGCAGAACATGGTCAGGCTGGCCCTGATTGCGCTCCCTGGCTAACTGCATTCTGCCTTTGGGAGTTGAATGCAACATGGCAGAGGTCAAATGGTCTTTGTGGTCATTTTTAAAGTAATCACACAGCATTTTGTCCATAGTTTCTGAAGTATTCAGGGTAGTTTCAGCCTTGTTCATCTTCAGCATTCCGCTTTGTAAAGGGTTTCAGTTTCGTAACAACTGGTTACAGGGTTAAAACCCTGCCACTATTACAGTCGTTTTTTATATGCTTCCCATTCAGCAATTTTATGCTTTTTATCTTCTTCAAAGCGATATCTTTCTTTGGCTTCTTCAAGCGAACTAAAGTTTTTGCACCCGGAAGCCTTTAACCATGCATCAAATTGTTTTTTCCTTTTTATCTTGTCCTTGATTTGCAATCCGCAAGCAAGAAATACAATGATTATTAAGACCTGATTTACGATGTCGATGTCTATGAAGTCCATTGCCATGATAACTACCTCATTCTATTCCATAGAGCGTTTCTGTTTCATAGCAGTGGGTTGTAAGGTTAAACCCTTTTACCTTGATTATTTCAGACACCCGGCGCTTGCCCTGGTGTTTCTGCATGTAGACGACCATATCCACAGCGCGGCCAATAAGCTTTTGCTTGGGGCCAAGCCCAGCTTCTTCAACCAGTTCTTCCAGCCGTTCCAGGGCTTCTTCCGCGCTATCGGCATGGAAGGTGCCCACGCCGCCGGGGTGGCCGGTGTTCCAGAGCTTCAAAAGCTCCAAAGCCGCCGCATCGCGCACTTCACCAACAAGAATGCGGTGAGGGGCGTAACGCATACAAACTTTGGCCAGCTTGCGCATGGTTACTTCCGCGCCGGGCATGTCGGACGTGCGGAAAAATACGGTGTTCGCGCTTTTGGACTGCAATTCGGCGGTATCTTCCAGAATAACCAGCCTTTCTTTGGGGTAAGCGCGTGAAATGCAATCTATTACCGCATTCACAAAAGTTGTTTTGCCGCTGGAGGTGCCGCCCACAACCATAATGTTTTTGTGCTGGGCCACGGCCTGCTCAATAATTTCTACACCTTCCGGGCGAATTGCGCCCATTTCCAAATATTCCGGAAAAGTTATGACCTTGCTGGCCTTCTTGCGCAGAGAAAAAGACGGCGCTGGCCCCACAATGGGCGGGAAGGTGCCTTCAAAGCGTGAACCATCAAGCGGAAATTCGCCCTCAACTATGGGCGTTTTTTCCGTAACCACAACGCCCAGGCCGGAAGCCACCAAAGAAAGGATTACTCTGGCCTTGGCCGGTTCAATGTCTGCAACGTGTTCCTGTTCCTGGCCGTAACGCTCCACCCAAAGCTTGCTGTCAGGGTTAAGCATAATTTCAATCACTTCCGGGTCTTCAAGGGCCTTGAGTATGGCCCCCTGGCAGTAGTGGCGCAGGTTTTCCAAAAGCCGCTGGTCGGCATGGCCTTCATAATTTTGGCTGTTCAGGCTCATCAGACGCACTCCGGGGCGTAATCATTGGCACCGGCAAGGCCAAAGCCGCGAATTTTACGCCAGCAGTCCTCACAACGATAATTTGTGCAGGGCTTGCCGCAGTTATGACATTTGCGCTTGGGCGGCAATTTGCGGTCAAATTTTTGCTGGCTGGGCTTGGCGGACTTCATACGGACACCACATTCACCGGATTATCCGCCCAAGGCAGCAACAAACCTTCAGGAAAACGCTTGCGCAATTCCGCAAAAAGTTGCGCATTACTCAGGGCGGCGGCTGCGATGGGCGCACAGTCTGCAAGATACACCGGGCCGGAGCCGAAACGCACCCAGGCGGGGCTGATACCGTCTTTTTCCACCAGGGCCAGCAGCCAGCTATCAGGAATAACTTTGCGCCGCTTGGAAAAGGAAACGCTACTTTGCCGTATGCCGAAATATGCGGCGAGTTCCTGCTGGGTGCGCTTGCCGGTGGCGCTGCAAATTCTTTGGTAGGCGGAGTCAAAGTCCATGTCGTTCATGTATGGTTCCTTTGGTTATTCTTAGGGTAATTTTCATCTTGCCACCGCCTTCACCACAAAAACCGCTACGTTCACCAGGGCGGAAACCGCCACAATGGCCGCAGCCCAAAAGGTGTTATTCTGTAAGGCCTTCATTTGCTCGGCATTTTCCACGGAAAGCTTGCGCAAGGCCTCAACATTGGCGGCGGAAATTTCTTTTTCCAGGGCTTCCGTGGCCTCTTTTACCGCCGCAACATAACCGTCCGCCTTGTCGGCCAGCAGCTTGCTCAGGCCCTTGCTGTGGCGGTTGTGGAGCTTTTCCACTTCGGCCAGGTAGGCGTTTTGGATGGTGACAACCATAAGTATGGGGTCGTTCTTGGGTACGGCCATTCCGTGCTTTTCAGACAGAAGGGCGATAACCGTTTTCAGGTCAAGGCCTATGCCGTCCGGCAGCAGGGCTTCAGGTTCGGGCTGGGTTTGGTTGAGGTCGGTTGTCATAGCTCGATTTTCCCTATTACATCAATACATAATCAATCATTGTTCCACAGTTGCGGCATTTGATTTGGCCAGATTCGCCACGCCTGTTAGCTGTGTAGCGAAAAGGGGATTCTGCCAGGCACTCATCACACTCAATTACGGCCACATCTTCTTTATTTTCATCCAGGTAGGTATCTATGGAACAATAAAACATAAATGCCATAGCTGCTGTGCTGACAACTTTTTCCGTCATGCGCTTCTTATGGCACCCTCTATTATCTTCTGAATAGGTATAGTCGATGGCCGCCTTGGTTAATTTGCCAACTTCCTCGTTTAGTAATGCTACGGCGATAGCAGCGTTGTTCGGCCACCAGCTGTTATGCTTTTTATTTGCATTTTCAACTTCTTGCCAAACGTCGGTTACGAAATGTTCAAATTCTTCATCAAATTTTTCTTCATAATATTCTTCGGCCCAATCAGGCAATGGAACGTGCGGAAGCACTTCAGGTGTAACGGATAGCCTCACAAGCATTTCGCCTTCACCGAAATATAGCCAGCTCCGGCGAATTTCTGGAAATAAGCTCAGAATTGCAGGAAGATATTCCCATAAGTTGCGTTGGCTTTTAGCGTTCAAATAGCCGTTCAATGTGCGTTGCGGCATTCCCAAGCAAGTAGCAAGTTTGGTTTCTGACCCTACCAGCTCTACTGCAATTCTTTTTATTCTCTGAAATAGTTCCATATTTAATTTCCTTTTTCCTCGTTTCTCCAGTATGTCTTCAGAATATTTTTTCTGTGCTTCTAATATCTTGCAGTGGCGACTATGGAGTTTTTCCATCTCTGCCAGGTGGGCATTGAGGATTGTAACCAGCATAAGCATGGGGTCGTCTTTGGGTACGGCCATTCCGTGCTTGCTGGCCAGAAGGGAGCGAACTGCTTCCATGTCAAGACCTATGTCGTCGGGTAGTTGGGTTGTGCTGATATAGCCGTTTGTCATAATTTTTGTTCTCTTAGAGTTATTGCGTATTTAAGTTTTATAGGTTATTCAATAAATATTAAAACAAAGGAGATCTGTCATGGAGCCAGAAGAAATTAAAGAACTACTTCAAAAGCAAAATGAATTGCTGCAACGTCAAAATAAAATCTTAGAAGAAGGATTTTTTGCTTTACTTTGTACAACACGCCCTTTCCCAAAAGATGTAGTGGATCGCTTCTTTAAATCGCTTGAAAAATAACTTAGCCTTTTAAAAAGCCTGCCTTTTTTCCTCTTCAGGAACTTCACTCAGGCTACGCACTGTTGCCGTGTCCACTTTTGCTTTCACAGGGCCGGAGCCGGGCGAAACTCTATTTGCAGGAATGCTCTGGTTGCCTGGGTTCCCTGTGGGTTGCGGCTTTGTTGGTGTTGCCGTGACCGGAGCCGGAACCGCCTGTGCTGGCTTGGAAGAATCAACAGCCGGAATAACCTTTTTGGTGCGTTTATTTTTTGCCCTGGGCAAAACCTGACCGGAATAGTTTTTGTAAAAGCCTTGATATGATGAGGTTATTTTCCCTTGTTTAAACAAGATTTCGTATGCGCCGCACAGGGTGTGTCCTTCATCCAGCAAGTCTTCGACTTCATCACGAACCGCCAAGAACTCCACCCTGGCCTGACCGGGGAGCAATCTTTTTTTCTTTTCCGTAATTGCCACATTCATCATATTGTTTTCTCTTGCTTTTATTGGAGTAAGAGGCTTTATTAAAACTTATAACAGGCCTGAGTTTCTGGCCTTTTGTTCCAGACTCGCCCTGATGTGTTCGGGATAAAAACGCATAAACTTATTTTTGCGCGGGTCGTTTTCCGGCAAGGAATACTGCTCGACAAAACTGCGTAAGGCTTCTTCATTTTTGACTTTACTCTGTTCGGCTTCCCTTTCGTGCAGTTCTTGAATAAATTGGGCTGCCGCAGCCTTTTGAGCATTTTCCCTTGGAGTAAGAACAGTGTTTTCCTGCATTTCAGAGCTGTTAGGCCTTGCCGATGCCGTTTCCGCTGTAATTACGGGCACAGGTTCATCATTCCAGCGTTCACCCTTCAGCCATTTGCTCAGGAGCGGCGCTTTGCCGTTCAGCCACCAGCGGTCTTTCGTTTGGAGTAAATGGATTTTTTCAAACAGCGCTTCAGGCGCGGGCAACTTCTTGGCGAACCAAAGTTGCTTCCAGATTGTCAGGGCGTTTTGCCTGTCTTGCTTCACCGGCCATAAATCCCACACGGCGCTGAATGCGGATTCCATGATTTCAACTTCAGAAGAAACAGGAGAAGAAGATACCCCACCCACCCCCCGCACCTGGACGGGGTGGTCGGGGGCGCGCCTGGTGTTCGGGCTTGGGGGGTAGGGGGGACTTTGTGTTTTAGATTTATATATATTTCTGTGCGCCATTTTGGCGCTAATGTTGGCGGGCATATGCGCCATTTTGGCGCTATCATACGCCAAATTGGCGTGTATCTCGTCTTGGGTATGCGCCAAATTGACGCATATATTTTGAGGCTGGGCAGAACCAGGGCAGCCGCCGCAACCGCCTTCTTTGGGGTCAACCGTATCGTAATCTGTCGGGCAGAGGCCGAATTCCGCTTCCTGAACGCCATCCGGCTGGGCCTGAATCTCCGCCTTGCCGCAGATTTCCACGTCTTGGCTAAAAATGGCATGTTCGCGCATGTAGTAGACGTTTTCGCGGTTGTTGGGCTTTCTGCATTCCACCAGGCCGATTTCTTCAAGTTCTTGAATGGCTCGTTGAACCGTGCGCAAGCCAAGGCTCAGGCGTTCCGCAATGTAATATTGCGAAGGCCAGCAATGATTTTTCTTGCCGGAGCTTAACACCAGAAAGAAATAAATCGCCTTGGCAGTACAGGAAATTTGCATTTCTAACACGGCTCTACTTGCCCTTGGGTCGCAAAAGACCCTTTTAAAAGGAAAATCAATAAACATCTCAAGCTCCTACGAGTAGCTCTAAAAAAAGGAAATACTATAGCGCAGGACTTGACAGCCTCACCCTTTAGGGTTATGGTCATTCCACCTACGAATAGCGAGGTGGTTATGCCACTCCTTTGCTTCTAAGCCTGATGACTGCAATCATCGGGCTTTTTCCTTTTCAAAGGCTTTGCGTTATTCCACTAGGCATGTCTCCTTGTGGGGTTGATTGACAGGGCGGCATGGCAGGGCCAATGCCACGAACTCTTGCCGAAAATTTATGCTGGGGGAAAACCAAAGAAGTATTTTCATTGGCCGTTCCTTTCAGTCATGGAGCAGCTGACCGGACGGCCTTCGGTGTCGATTAAGGGGGTAATGGCACTGCCACGGTTTGTGATTATGTAAGTAACACCGCGAATACATTGAAACTCTATAAAGTATAGATTGTTCTCAACATATCCGATGTATGTCATTTCTTCTTTCTTTTCAGACAGTTCGCACCCGGCAAGCATCAATGCACATGCGAAAAAAGAAAACGCCGCAAGAGTTCCAGACCACCTGGAAAACTTGCGGCGTTTGTGCGCTTGTACTTGCCCAATAACAGCGCTTTTTTTGGAGGAGAAATAAGAAAAACAAAAATGCCATAAAAATCGAGCTGTTAAAAAGCTGACTTTTACGGCATTATAGTGTAAATTTTTGAAAAATGAGGCAAGTAATTGTAAGGCCGATGCTCTACCAACTGAGCTAACCGCCCGGAAGCGTCTAATTAAATGAAACTGCACCCGGCGTCAAGTAAAAAATGCAAAAAATTTGAACCGGGTCGCCGCAAGGCGCTTTTTGTTTTTTGGCTGCGTTATAAAATCTTTTTATTTCGGCTGGGTATCGTCAAGGGTATGCGCCTTCCATAAAAAGACTTTTTTTTTGCTACAACACGGAATCCGCTTTGGCGGCGTGCTTTACACAACGCCAAAAAAACGCCGGGCATTGTCGCCGCAAAGCCGCCAAAGCTCTGCCGGGCTTACGCCGCGCGCTTCCGCCATTACGCTTATGGTGAAGGCCAGGTAGGCCGGTTCATTTCTTTTGCCCCGGTAAGGCATGGGGCTCATGTACGGGCAGTCTGTTTCCACCATGATGCGGTCGGCCGGTATGGCGGCCACGGCCTCGCGCAGGGCCTTGTTGGCCGGGAAGGTTACAGGGCCGGGTATGGAAATGTGCCAGCCCTGGTCAAGAATTTTCCGCGCCATGTCATAGTCGCCGTTAAAGCAGTGCCACAGCAGGGGGCGGCCCCCGGCCCCGTTATCTAGAAGAATGTTCATGGTGTCGTCAAAGGCGTCGCGGCTGTGTATGACCAGCGGCAGGGCAAGTTCCCGCGCCAGTTCAATCTGTTTTATGAACATTTCCTTTTGCAGTTCCGGGGGGCATTCCTTCCAATAATAGTCAAGCCCGGTTTCCCCAATGGCCTTTATGCGGCTGCGTTCACGGTTTTCTTGCCGTACAATGCGCCGCAGGTCGTCAATGGTGCCGTCATTGTATATTTCCAGCCCGTCTGTTGGGTGAACGCCTATTATGAAGAAGAACTCCGGGTAGTCCGGGTTCGGCTCAAAACGGGGCAGTTCCTTGCGCCAGGCCTCCGGGCTTAAAAACACCTGGCCGATGTGCGAAACCCCGGCCCGTTTGGCCCGGCGCAGCACTTCCGGCAAGTCTTGCGCAAACTGTGGCCCGTAAAGGTGGGCGTGTGTTTCCACGCCCACGCAGGGCAGGCCGATGTCTTCCGGCTGTGGCAATGGCCCTTCCGGTTTTTTATGCTTTCCCATTTGTTATTATCCTTAAGCGAGGCCGTTGTGCAATGGCCTCTAAGCCTGGTCTTTGCCCAATTCGCCTTCCAGTTTGCTTACAAATACCGCGCCGGTGGCGTCGCCCAATATATTCAGGGTGGTGCGGGCCATATCCAGCACGCGGTCTATGCCGGCTACCAGGGCGATGCCTTCAAGCGGAATGCCAATTTGTACAAAAACCATGGAAATCATTACAAGTGCCCCGCTCGGAACGCCCATTGTGCCCACGGACGCCAAAATGCCTATAAGCATGACGGTAAGCTGAGTGGTAAAAGAAAGTTCCATGCCGTACAACCCGGCCACAAAAATTGTAGCCACGCCCATGTAGATGGCGGAACCATCCATATTGATGGTGTTGCCCAGGGGGATGGAAAGGCTGCTTACGCTTCTGCTGGCCCCAAGTTCACGGGTTTGCGCCATGGTGGCGGGCAGGGCGGCCGCGCTGGAACAGGTGGTGAAGGCCACCAGCAAAGGTTCCGCCAACACACGCAGGAAGTGGCGGAACTTTATGCCGCAAAAGCGCACCAGCGGCAGGTAGACCAGCAGAACATGCAGCAGGGCGGCCAGGTACAGGCAGGCAATTACCTTGATAAGGGGCATAAGTATTTGCGCCCCATGGGTGCCCACGGTCACGGCTATAAGGGCGAAAACGCCAATGGGGGCGTAAAGCATGACAAAATGCGTAAGCTTGAGCATTACTTCAGACGCGGCGTCAAAAAATATGCGCACCGGGCGGGCTTTTTCACCCACGGCGCTTAGGGCGAAGCCAAAAAGCACCGAGAAAAAGATAATCTGCAACATATTGCCCTTGGCCATGGCGTCCACCGGGTTGCGGGGCACTATGTTCAGCAGGGTTTCCGTAAGGGTGGGGGGGACAACTTCCTTGCTGCTTAAGCCTCCAAGGCTAAGGGCAAGGCCCTTGCCGGGCTGAATGAGATCTGCCAGCACCAGGCCTATGCCAATGGCAACTGCTGTGGTGGCAAAATAATAAAGCAGAGTTTTACCGGCCACCCTTCCCATTTTGCGTACATCTTCCGTGCTGGCCGCGCCGGAAATAAGCGTGCATATTACCAGGGGCACAACAACCATGCGTATAAGGCTTATGAAAAGGTCGCCCAGCGGCTTCAGGGTTTTGGGGTCAAAGGCGAACCAGCCGGCGCTGTTGCCGTATTGCACCAAAAGGCCGACCAATACGCCGAAACCAAGGCCAATGCCCATTTGTACGGGAAGAGAGGGGTGTTTCATCCGGTATCCTTTTACAGTTACAAGTTATTGTTTTTTCAAATTATCTCTTTCATGTTCAAGATTGGTTACAAGGAATGGATCAGGCGGATTTTTCAGCGCGTTTTCTAAATTGTCTTTCACCCGGTTTTCTGCCTGGTTTTCCGCCTGTGTTTCCGGTTGCGTGTCCGCCTGATTTTTGGGCGCGGCATCCCAGGCCGGGTCGCGAAAAATGCCCTTTGGGCCGTAGAGCAGGCGCAAAAACAGGATAATGGCCCCAAAAAAGACCATAATAAGCAGGGTTCTGCCCAAGCCGGTAGCCAGGAATTGCAGAAATTCCATTTGTGTATTCCGCTGTAAAGGTTATGGCAGCAGTGGGGCCAGGTTCAGGCCGGTTTCCAGCGGCAGGGCGCACATCAGGTTGGCGTTTGCCACCGCCTGGCCGGAAGCGCCGCGGCACAGGTTGTCTATGGCGCTGGTAATTATCAGCCGCCCGGTGCGGGCATCCAGCGTAAGGGCTATGTCACAGAACATGGTGCCGCGCACGTTGCGCAGGGCGGGCAGTTCCCCCAGGGGCAGCACGCGCACAAAGCGGTGTTGGGCGTAAGTTTCTGTATAAATTGCGTGAATTTTTTCCGGCGTGGCGCAGGCGCATTGCGGCGCGGCAAGGCGGGTGTAGATGGTTGCCAAAATGCCCCGGTTTACCGGCAGAAGGTGCGGGTTGAAGGAAAGCGTGATATCCTGCCCGGCAATGGCAGAAAGTTCCTGCTCAATTTCCGGGGTGTGGCGGTGGATGCCGCCAATGGAGTAAGGTTTGAAGGAATCCGCAACCTCACAGAACAGGTTGTTTACCGCGGCCTTGCGCCCGGCCCCGCTGGTGCCGGATTTGGCGTCTATTACAATGCCGTCCGCATCCACCAGCCCGTGGCGCAGGGCCGGGTAAAGGCCAAGAATGCTGGCGGTGGGGTAGCAACCGGGGTTTGCCACCAGGGCGGTATTTTTTACCTGATCCGCATAAAGTTCCGGCAGGCCGTAAACCGCCTCACGCAGGCATTCGCCTTCTTTATGTTCCAACCCGTACCAGTTGGCGTAAACAGCGGGGCTGCGCAGGCGAAAATCCGCTGAAAGGTCAATCACTTTTACCCCGGCCCGGCGGAGTATTCCGGCGCTTTCCATGGCGTTGCCGTGGGGCACGGCCAAAAACACAATGTCGCATTCCTTTGCCAGGGCGTTGTAATCCGGCGCGTTTATAACCAGTTCGGCCAGGGGGAAGGCGTTCAGGAAGGGGTAGATGTCGCCAAGCCTTTTACCGGCTTCCGCGCGTGAAGTGACATGGGTAAGCCGAATAACCGGGTGCATTGCCAGAATGCGCGCCAGTTCCATGCCAGTGTAACCGGTAACGCCCACCAGGCCGGCCTTGATAATTTTTTCCGCCATTTTGTGCCCCTTGAATTAAATCAAGAGAAGCTGGGGGAAATGATTTCCCCCAGACCCCCTCGGTATGTGTCGTTTATGCCGCGCCTCTATTTGAGGCCATTGTGCAATGGGCCCTATTTGGCCTTAAGCACGTACTTCATGCGCAGTTCGTAAAGCAACCCGTGCAGCAGGCGTTTTTCATCCTCTTTCAGGCCGGTTTCTGTCTTTTCTTGCAGCATGCTTAGAATATCTATGGTGTACTTGGCATGTTCCAGTTCCAGCACGGTCTCGCCGCCATCCGGGCTGGGCACCTCGCCCAGCTGAACCAGGGCGCTGGAGGCCAGAGAAAGCACAAAGGTGTTAAAATCTACCAGGGGCAGGGGAACGTGTTTTTCTTCACCGCCCGCTTCCGGGGTTTGATCTTTTTTTTCTTCTGACATGGCAGTTTCCTTTTAAGGCAATTTGAGGCAAGGGTGAATTTAATCCAGCTTGGGATAACCTTCCCGCAGGGCTTCTTCATAAGCCCGCATGGCCTGTTCCAGGTAATCGCGCGTGCCCACGTGGCCGCCGCAGTGGCGGAAAGATTCTATGAAGGCGTAAAGCCCGGCGGCAATGTCGGCCCAGTCCACCCAGCCCATATGGCCTATGCGCACCACGCTTTCCGCAAGGTGATCCTGCCCGGCGGCCATGAACACGTTGTAGGCGCTTTCCGCATGGGCCAGCAAGGCCCCGGCCTTTACCCCGGCGGGTATTTTTACGCCGGTTACGCCCCAGGCCCCGTCCGCCGGGTTGGCGGCGAACAGTTCAAACCCGGCGGCGGTAAGCCCGGCCTGAACCATGGAGCGCAAGGCCCATTGCTTGCGAAAAACCGTTTCCAGCCCGGCTTCCATAAACATTACAAGGGCTTCATCCAGCCCTACCAGCAGATTTATGGCCGGGGTGAAGCAGGTTTGCCCTTTGCAAAGTTCTTTTTTTTCTTGCGCCAGGTTGAAATAGAAGTTGCGGTTGCCCACCTTTTCCGCCTTTTTCCAGGCATCTTCGGAAAAGGCCAGCAGGGACAGGCCGGGCGGCAGCATAAGGCCTTTTTGGGAACCGGTCAAAAGGGCATCTATGCGCCAGGTATCCATGGGGCAGGGCGAAATGCCCACGGCGGAAATGCCGTCCACCACCAGCAGCACGTCGCGCGGGGCGGTAATGCGGCCCAGGGCCTTTACATCATGCTGCACGGCTGTTGAAGTTTCTGAATACTGCACCAGCACGCCGGCCAGGCTTTTGTCGGCATCCAGCGCGGCTTGCACGTCTGCCGGGTTTACGGCCTTGCCCCATTCCACCTTAAGGCTTACCGGAATTACGCCGTGCGTTTTGCAAATTTCTGTCCAGCGTTCGGCAAACTTGCCGCCTTCAACCACCAGCACCTTTTCACCCGGGGCAAAAAGGGCGCAAACCGCCGCTGTCATGGCCCCGGTGCCGGAAGAGGCAATGGGTATGACGGGCTGTTCCGTGCCGAAAAGCAGGCCAAGGTTTTTTTGCAGGCGGTCAAGCAGGGTTTTGAAGGCCGGTTTGCGGTGGTGCTGCATATCCTGGGCAAGGGCCAGGCGCACCCGTTCCGGCAAAGGGGTGGGGCCGGGCGTAAGAAGGCGCATTTTGTTAAGCATGGCGGTTCCTTTCATGCGTGAAGTGTTTTTTGAAAAGCAACGGGAGCTTTTATAGCACGAGTCGCCAAATCACACAACATTACATTAGCCTGCTATTTCCCCTCAAGCTTCTTTTTCACATAGGGGGCAAGGCCACCGGCGTTCAGGATGTTCAGCATGGCTTCCGGCAGGGGCGGCAGAGTGGTTTTTTGCTTTGTGGAAAGGTTTTCCAACTGGCCGCTTTCCAGATCAACGACCAGTTCATCACCGGGGTTTATGCGGACATCTTCGCCAATTTCCAAGGGGATAAGGCCCATGTTGAAGGCGTTGCGGTAAAAGATGCGGGCAAAACTTTTGGCCAGCACAACCGGGATGCCCGCGCCAAGAATGGCTATGGGGGCGTGTTCCCGCGAGGAACCGCAGCCGAAGTTGCGCCCGGCTACCAGAATATCGCCGGGGCGCGCGCGTTTTACCCAGCCTTCTTCAAGCCCTTCCATGCAGTGGCGGCCCAGTTCCGCCTGGTCTGTGGTTACAAGGAAGCGGGCCGGGATAATGGCGTCTGTGTCAATATGGTCGCCCACGCAAAGGGCTTTTCCTTTAAATTTCATATGATTCTCCTGGGTTATTCGCTTTTTGCCGCTGTAACGGCTTCACGCATAAGTTGTTCCACCCGGCTTACGCTTACCCCGGCAAGGCTGAAACCGGGGAAGCTTATGGCCTGCTTCAGGGCCTTGCTTGCAAAACCTTGGCTTTGCGGGTGTTGCAGGCTTCTGGCGCAAAAATCAAAAAACTTGCGGGCAACAATTTCCTGCCAGTGCAGGGCGGAATAACGCGGGCTTGCTTCATTTTGGCGCAGCAGCAGCGTAAGCCATTCACGCATGGCGTTTACCAGTTCCGCATTTTCCGGCCGGGCGTTCAGGTAAAGCAGGTTGTGCAGGTTGTCGTAATGGTCGTTCATGGGCAGGCCCCAGTCGGTGAAGTGCCGCCGCCGCACGCGGCAGGCCATGGCCTGTTGCGTAAGGGCCTTGCTGGTGGAAATGGATTTTTCATGCACCCGGTATTGGGCCAGAGTGACCGGAATGTTGGCGCAAACGCCATCATGCCAGTGGGTTATGCGGAACCACAGGTCGTAGTCCGAAGCCGCGTAAAGCGCTTCATCATAACGCAGGCTGTGGGCGTGGATGAAGCTGTTGCGCATGATTGCCACAGGCTGCATGATGGGGCAGTAGAAGGGCAGGGCGGCCTTGATGCTTTCCGCGTCCGGCGGCAGCTTTATGGCCCCGTTGCCGTTGCCGGAACCGTTGCCCAAATAACGCATGTCGCCACTGGAAAGCGCCACTTGCGGGTTGGCTTCCATAAAATCCCACTGCGCTTGCAGGCGGTTTGGGGCGTACAGGTCGTCACTGTCCGCCCGGGCAACGTATTTGCCGTTTGCCGCTTCCAACCCCCGGTTGGCGGAATGGGCAACCCCGCTGTTTTGGGGGTTGCGCAAATAACGGATGCGCTTGTCCGGCGTGTTGGCAATAATTTCCGCTGTGCGGTCTGTGGAACCGTCATCGACAATTATTAGCTCAAAATCGCCAAAAGTTTGCCCCAGCAGGGTTCGCAGGGTCTCCGCCAGGTATTCTTCCGCATCAAAAGCGGCCATTACTATGGATATTGCGGGCATATGCCGTTACCTTTGTTTCATTTTGTCCCAAAATGCCTCCGGCGGGCCGGGGGGCGCTGCCCCCCGGCACCCCCCGCAAATGGGCATGTTGCCCTTTGGAATCCCCATAATTTACAACCCCCTACCGGGGATAAGGAGGGTGGGGGTCTGGGGGAGGGAACCTCAAGGGCTTCAAGCCCTTATGGTTCCCTCCCCCAGTTTGCCCAAGCCTACCGCTACGGCAAGGCCAGTTCTCCGGCCACGGCTGTGGCGGCGGCTATTGCCGGGTTTACCAGGTAAATTTCCGCTTCCAGGCTGCCCATGCGTCCTTTGAAGTTGCGGTTAGTGGTACTGACGGCGCGTTCACCGCCTGCCAGTATGCCCAGGTGTCCGCCCAGGCAGGGGCCGCAGGAAGCGGGGCCGACAATGCAGCCCGCGTCCATAAAAATTTCTATAAGGCCTTCGGCCAGGGCCTGCCGCCATATTTTGGGTGTGGCGGGCAAAATGATGCAGCGCAGTCCTTTTTTTACCTTGCGCCCTTTCAGCACGCTGGCGGCGGCGCGTAAATCCTCAATGCGGCCGTTGGTGCAGGAACCTATGACCACCTGATGGATGGGCAGCTTGGGGGCGTCCGCCACGGGCATGACATTTTCCGGCAGATGCGGGCAGGCCACCAGCGGGGGCAGGGTGCTTACATCAAGTTCCAGGGTGCGGACGTAGCTTGCCCCGGCGTCCGCCTGAACAGGTTCAAGCGGGGCATGCGGGCCATGCCCGTTTTGCCCATACCCGGCAACACGGCAGTATTCCAGAGTTTTTTCATCCGCCGCGAAAAGCCCGCATTTGGCCCCGGCCTCTATGGCCATGTTCGCCATGGTCATGCGCCCTTCCACGGAAAGGGCCTGCACGGCGGAACCGGCAAATTCCAGCGACTGGTAACGCGCGCCATCCACCCCGGTTTGGCCGATCAGCCACAGGATAAGGTCTTTGCCGCCAACGTGGGGTTGAAGCTGCCCTTCAAGCCGCACCAGAATACTTTCCGGCACGCGGAACCAGTTTTCACCCAGGGCCATGGCGGCGGCTATGTCTGTGGAGCCCATGCCCGTGGCAAAGGCCCCCAGCCCGCCATAGGTGCAGGTGTGGCTGTCCGCGCCGACAACCAGGCCGCCGGGGCCTACCAGGCCCAGTTCCGGCAGCAGGGCGTGTTCCACCCCGGCTTCGCCGCCCTCGTAATAATGGGTAATGCCCTGTTCCGCCGCAAATTCGCGCACCCGCTTGACCTGTTCGGCGGATTCAATATCTTTTTGCGGGGTGAAGTGATCCATAACCAGGGCCACGCGGTCTTTGTCGAACACCTTGCCCGGCCCGTTTTGGGTCATGGCGCGGAAGGATTTTATAGCCAGCGGGGCGGTAATGTCGTTGGCCAGCACCAGGTCAACCCGGCAGTTTACAATGGAACCGGGTTCCAGCGAGGGGTTGCTGTCCAGCGAATGGGACGCAAGGATTTTTTGCGCAAGGGTTAAAGGCATTTTGCGGCCTCCTCTTCTTTTTTGGCAAGGCGGTTCAGGGCGTTCAAATAGGCGCGGGCGCTGGCGTTTATAATGTCCGGGTCCGCCCCCCGGCCCACGGCGTTCCGGCCATTTTCTGAAATGCGCACGGTAACTTCGCCCTGGGCGTCCGTGCCGCCGGTAATGGCGTTTACCATGTATTGTTCCAAATGCGGGTTGCGGCACACAATGTGGGTAATGGCCTTGAAAAGCGCATCTACCGGCCCGGCCCCGAAGGCGGCGTGCTGGTGGGTAACGCCCCGAACTTCCATTACCACCACGGCGGTTGGCGGCACGCCCGCGTCTGACGACTGCACGGCCAGGTGTACAAGGCGGTACTGGTCGGGCATGCGGTAAACTTCTTCCAGCACAATGGCTTCCACATCCTCATCATAGATTTCCGCCTTCAGATCCGCAAGTCTTTTTACGGAGGTAAAGACAACGTCAAGGGCATTTTCCTCCAACTGGTAGCCCAGGCTTTCCAGCTTGCCGCGCAGGGCGCTGCGGCCGGAATGTTTGCCCAGCACAATGGCGTTGTTGCCCCGGCCTATGGATTCCGCGCTCATAATCTCATAGGTTTCGCGCTTTTTCATTACCCCGTCCTGGTGAATGCCCGATTCATGCGCAAAGGCGTTATCGCCCACAATGGGCTTGTTCAGTGGTATGGGCTGGCCGATAATGCGTGAAAGCATGCGCGTGCTGGGGTAAATTTGTTCAGTGGCGGCGCGGGGCAGGGCCTTGTAATAATCTTTGCGCACGTTCAGGGCCATAATTACCTCTTCCAGCGCGGCGTTACCGGCGCGTTCACCAATGCCGCCAATGGTGCCTTCAACCTGCCTGGCCCCGGCGCGAACGGCGGCCAGGGTGTTGGCAACCCCAAGGCCAAGGTCGTTGTGGCAATGCACGCTGAAGATGACTGGCCGGTCTTTGCGGGTATGTTCTATGATATATTTCACCAAAGCGCCAAATTCATCCGGCTGGGCGTAACCCACGGTATCCGGAATATTCAGGGTAGCGGCCCCGGCTTCTATGGCTACGTTGAAGGCCTGCACCAGAAAATCCGGGTCGGAACGTGAAGCGTCCTCGGCGGAAAATTCCACGTTGGCCGTGCAGGAGGCAGCCAGCTTCACGCCGTGTTCGATCATGCGCAGCACCTGTTCCGGCGTTTTGCGCAACTTGTATTCCATGTGCAGCGGCGAAGTGGCCAAAAAGGTGTGAATGCGCGGGTTTTGCGCGTCACGCACCCCAAGCCAGGCCTTTTCAATATCTGAATCCACCGCGCGGGCCAGCCCGGCAACCTGAACGGTGCGCACTTCCCGCGCGATGGCCTGCACAGCTTCCAGGTCTCCGGGGCTGGAAGCGGGAAAGCCGGCCTCGATAACATCTACCCCCAAGGTTTCAAGCTGGCGGGCCAGGCGTATTTTTTCCTGCAGGTTCATGGTGGCGCCGGGTGATTGTTCACCATCCCGCAGGGTGGTATCAAAAAGGATGAGTTGCTCGAACATTGGGTGCTCCTGTGCTGTCTGCTGTTTTGCGGCAAAGCCTTTGCGGCGGGCCGCTTGTTGCGAAACAAGGTGTTGGAAATAAAAAAAGCTGCCAAGGGCAGCGCGCGGTGACGGAATGTGGGCGTAAGATCAGGCGCGCGTTTATAGTAGCGCGTCTAGCAGGGCGTAAAGGCACAGACCGCTGTTGCGGCCCGTGGAAGAAGCAAAGAAAGAAGCGGATATTTTGACCATGATGGGAATAACTACAACATGCGCCGGGGTTAGTCAAGGGGCTTGGGCGGGGTAAAATTCGCGCGGTGCGGCTTTTTCAAGCGTAATCCGCTCCAAATGCTGTAAAAAATCGCCCGTTGACGGCAGTATCCGGGATTTTTCTTTTTTCAGCTTTTCTCCAGCGCTTCCTGCCGTTTTTTGGTGTGGCGGGTGGGGGTGGCTGTCATGGGGTTATCCGGCCAGGGGTGTTTGGGGTAACGGCCGCGCAGTTCCGCCCGCACGGCGGGGTAGCCGTTTTGCCAGAAGCCGGTCAGGTCGCGCGTAACCTGCACGGGCCGCCCGGCTGGGGAAAGCAGGTGCACCAGCATGGGAATGCGCCCTTCCAGCACTGTGGGGGTGGCGGCAAGCCCAAAGAGTTCTTGAAGCTTCACGGCCAGCAGCGGGCCGTTTTGCGGGTCGCTGTAATCAATGGCGATGCTGGAACCGGACGGGGCATCAAAATGCGTGGGGGCCAGCGCGTCCAGTTGGCGGGGCAAAGGCCAGGGCAGCAGGTTATGCAGGGCTTGCGACAGCAGATCCGGCGTTATGGCGCTTAGGCGGTCAATGCCATCAAGCCAGGGGCCAAGCCACTCCGGCAGGGTTTGGCGCAGGGCGGCGTCTGAAAGATCCGGCCACTGGTTTTTTGCAGGGCTGTCATTGACTACATTCGCCAAGGTTACCTCATTTGCCAGGTCTACCTCATTTGCCAGGATTACCTCATTTGCCAGGCCGGTATTTTCGCCAATTCCGTTATTGCCGTTCAGGCTGCTATTGCCGCTTTGGCTGTGATTACCGTCCTGGCAGCTATTTTCAGCAGTTTTGCCGGCCGCGCCAGTTTTTTCAGTTCCCGTGGAAGGGGTTTCATTTTTTTGGGCGGATGCGGAAGGCGCGGGTGCGGTTAAAGCCTGGCGCACAAAAATCACCCGTTCCCGCCAGGCGGTCAATTCCTTTGACCAGGGCAGGGCGGAAAGGGGCAGGTCTTGCAAGCCTTGCAGCAGGGCGGTTTTTACCTGAAGCGGGTTCGGGTTGGGCAGGGGGGCCTCGGCAAGGGTAAGGGCGGACAGGCGGCGCAGGCGGCGGGCGCTTACGGCCTGCCGGGCGGCATCCCAGCTTAGGCGTTCTTCTTCTTGAATGCGGTCGGCAAACAGTTCTTCCAGCAGTTCACGGGGCAAGGGGGCGGCCAGGTGGATGCGGGCATCGGCATTGGCGGCATCCAGCGCGGCCACGGCAAGGCAATCGGCGGCTTGCAGGGGGTCGCCCTGTGGCAGGACGGCCCCGCGCCCGTTGGCCATAAGGTAGCTGCCGGGGGCGCGGCGCAGGGCCAGACGATCCGGCCAGGCCAGGGCCAGAAGCAGACCGGGTTGGGCGGCGGCATCCGCTTTGGCCGCTACCCCGGCAAGGCCGGAAGCGGCGCGGGCGTTTGCCGTTGCAAGGGCTTCCGTTGTAAGGGTTTTCGCCTCTTCCTTCAAATTTATGCCGCTTCTGGCCGCGATTGTCCGGGCCTGTTCCTGAATGCGGCGCAAGAGGGCGGATGAGGCGTGTTGCGCTTTGCCCGCAAGCAGGTTCAGGCGCAGGCGTATGTCCGCGCTGCCGGACGGCAGGGGGTCGCGTTCCGTGAACAGGGCGGCCAGGGCGCAGGCCAGCGGGCCAAGGCCAAGGGCCTTGCCTTCAAGCACCATATGCGCAAGGCGCGGGTGCAGGGGCAGGGTTGCCATGGCGCGGCCCCGCGCGGTGGGCCGGCCCGCCCATTGGTCAGTCCACTGACCATTCCATTGGCCCGTCCATTGCCCGGCTGGCCGGTTCTCTGCCTGGTTTTCTGCCAGATTTCCTGCCGGCCTTTCTGTCTGGTTCTCTGCCGGTTTTTTTGTCTGATTCCCTGATTGTCCTGTTGTCTGCTCAGCCGCGTCTATGGCCCGCAAATCTCGCAGCAGGGCGCGGGCGGCGGCCCAGGCCGGTTGCGGCGGGGCGTCAAGCAAGGCAAGGCCCTGTGGCGGGGTTTCCCGCGCGGGCAGGCCCCACAGGGCAAGTTCAAGGCAGAAGGAGGCCAGATCCGCCTCCATAATTTCCGGGCGGCTTTGCGGGCGCAGGGCGGCCTGTTCCTGTTCCGCCCACAGGCGCAGGCAAAGGCCGGGTTCTGTGCGTCCGGCCCGGCCCCGGCGCTGGTCGGCGGACGCGCGGGATATGCGCCGGGTGACCAGACGGTTCATGCCAAGGGCGGCTTCCACCTGCTGGCGGCGTTCCAGCCCGGTGTCTATGACTATGCGCACCCCTTCGATGGTCAGGCTGGATTCCGCAATGTTGGTGCTTAACACCACTTTGCGCGTGCCGGGCGGGGGCGGGGCCACGGCGGCGTCTTGCGCTTCCGCCCCCAGGTCGCCGTAAAGCGGGCAAATGAGTATTTTTTCCGGCGTATTTTGGGGGCGGGGCAAATTTGTTCCGGCAAGGGCGGCTTCCAGCTTTTCCGCCGCGCGGCGTATTTCTCCGGAACCGGGCAAAAAGACCAGAATGCTGCCCGCTTCTTCGCGCAGGGCCTGAAGCGTGGCGGCCACGGCGCGGTCTTCACAAGAAAGGTTGGGGTTGGCCGGGGGCAGGTAGCGGGTGCTTACCGGGAAGCTGCGCCCTTCTACCTTCAATACCGGGCAGTTGCCCAGAAGGGCGGACAGGGCCGGGGAATCCAGCGTGGCGGACATGACCAGCAGGCGCAGATCAGGCCGCAGGGCGCTTTGGCAGTCAAGGCTAAGGGCCAGGCCAAGGTCGGCATGCAGGGATCGTTCATGAAATTCATCAAAAATCAGGCAGCCTACGCCTTCCAGCATGGGGTCGTCTTGCAGCATGCGGGTGAGTACGCCTTCTGTCACAACCAGAATGCGGCTGTTTTTACAGAACTTTTTATCCTGCGCGGTAATGTAGCCCACGGTTTGCCCGGTTTTTTCACCCAACAGGGCGGACATGTGCCGGGCAGCGGCCCGGGTGGCCAGGCGGCGCGGTTCAAGCATTATAATGCGGTTGCCGTTTGCCGGCCCGCCCGCTTCCTTGCCGCCTGTTCCATTATCGCCCGTTTTCTTGCTGCCTTCTTTACCGCCGTTTTCCGCATTCCCCCCGCTTGCTCCGGCCAGCCAGGGGGCGGCCAGCAGGGCCAGGGGCACGCGCGTTGTTTTGCCAGCACCGGGCGCGGCTTCCAGCACCAAACGCGGGGTATGGGCCAGCAGTTCCAGGGCCTGCGGCAAAACCGCGTCCACAGGTAATGGAGGTAATGGGGCCAAGGGGTGCAAATGCGCCAGGGATGGCCGGGACGGCAGGGGCGGCAAAACAGGCCGCCGGGGCGTGGTTGAATTTGTGCTCATATTTTTGCAGAAACGGTTCAGGTATTGTTTTGCGGCGCTATCCGGTGATGCCGTTGTGCAACGGCATCCAGCTTGATGACAAACCCCGCAAGGCCGGGGTTTGCAAAGGCACGCCCGGCCCGCCCGCTCCGGCGCTTTACGGCGGCAATGAATGCCGCCTACGCCTGCGCGGCGGGCTGTTGCACAATGGCCTTGAGGTATCTCAAGCGGTCAATGTTCTGATAGCAAGGCCCAGTACGCCAAGCCCGCAAAGCATCATTCCGGCCACAGCCCCGGCCATTTTCAGGTGACGCAGCAGGGCGCGGATTTTTTCGGCTGTCCACAGATAATCGGGAACTTCCGCCGGGTAAGCCGCCACCGGGCCAAGCGCCGGTTTGTTTTTTATTACGCCGTGGTAGGGCGTGGGGCCGCCCATGGCCCCTTTGTGCGCCCAGGCCGCAACCGCCATGGAATAGCCGGAATTGGGGCTTTCCATGCTTTTGGCCTGGCTAAGGGCCTGCTTCCATGCCGCCATGTTCAGGGGCAGGTCAAGCAGTTTGGCGCTTACAGCCAGGAAAAAGGCCGACAGCCGGGCCGGAATGAAGGACAGCAGGTCTTCCATTTTGGCAGACGCCCTGCCAATGTGCGTCCAGGGTTCCACCTTGTACCCCCACATTGAATCCAGCGTGCTGATGGTCTTGTAGGCCCACAGCCCGGGGGGGCCGGTAAGTACCAGCCACAGGAAAGGGGCGACAAAGGCGTCACAAAAATTTTCACTAAGGCTTTCGGCCAGGCTGCGCCGCAGTTCATTGGCGTCCATTTGGCTTACATCGCGGCTTACCAGCATGGAAACGGCCTTGCGGGCCTCTTCCAGCGTGCCTTCTTCAATGGCCTTCAGGGCCTTGGCGCCTTCACGCAGCAAACTGCCCAGGGCCAGCCCGGCATAGGAAAGGTAAACCCCGAAAAATATGCCCACAGGCCGGGGCAGGGCCATAAAAAAGGCCACTATCCAAAGCACGGCCATGGGTAAAAGAAGCGCCACCTGCAAGCCCAAAAAAAGCCTGACCTTGCGGTGTTTGATTTTAAGCAAAGGAATTTCAATGGCTTTTATAATTTTGCCAATGCCGCGCACCGGGTGGGGAGGAAAACGCGGATCAGCCAGCAGAATGTCAAGGCAAAGCGCCACAGCGGGCAACCACCATGAATGGTAAAGGTGCCAGTGAAAAGGGTTCAAAACCAGAAGCATGGCGACAACCACGGCGCGGCCTCCACAACGGATATAATTTGCCCAGACAGATAATATTTTTTGGGCGCGAACACAACAACTTATGGCAAAATGGCATTTCGCTACTACATCTATCAAGTATTACTAATCTTTTTATGCAAAACGGCTTTATAGCAAAGAGAACAGCAGGCGGACAATCCCGTTAAAAACGCCAATTCCGCAAAATGTTCCCCCGGCCACCAGCCCGGCCATTTTCAGGTGGCGCAACAGGTCACGAATTTTTTGTTCTGTCCACAGGCCATCATCAGGTTTTTTGGAATAGGCCCTTACAGGGCCAAGCACAGGCTTGTTTTTGCTGTCGTCCGCGCAGGCGCATGAAAGCGTTGGGCCGCCCATGCGGGCTTTGTGCGCCCAGGCCGCCACTGCCATGGGGTAGCCGCAGTTTGGGCTTTCCATGGTTTTGGCCTGGGCCTGGGCCAGTTTCCATTGTTTCTTGTTTACCGGGCAGCCTGTCAGTTTGCCGCTTGCGGCAAGAAAGAAGGCCGCGATCCGGGACGGAAAAAAGGACAGCGTATCTTCCATTTTGCGCGGGGCCTTGCCAAGGTATGTCCAGGGCGCTGTTTTGCAGCCCCACATTGAATCAAGCGTGTTGACGGTTTTATAAACCCACAGTCCCGGAGGGCCAAGAATTATCAGCCAGAAAAACGGGCCGACAAAAGCATTGCAAAAATTTTCACTAAGGCTTTCCGCCAGCCTGCGCAGTAAGTCACTTTTATCCATCAGGGCAATATCTTCATCCAGCTGGGAAACGCCTTGGCTTACCAACGTGGAAACGGCACGGCGCGCCTCTTCCAGCGTGCCGTTTTCAATCGCGTCAAGGGTTTTTGCGCCATCGCGCAGCAGCCCGCCCAGACCCAATCCGGCATAAGAAATGTAAACGCCGAATACCAGCCCCAAAGGGTGGGGCATAATCATCAAAAAGCCCACAACCCAAAGCGCGCCCATGGCCAAAAGAATGGAGGCCAAAAAACCCATAAAAGCTTGGCCCTTGCCGCTTTTTATCTTGAGCAGCGGCCATTCGGCCAGTCGGATTATCTTGCCTATGCCGCGCACCGGGTGCGGCGGAAATGGCGGGTGCGGCAACAGCAGGTCAAGGCAAAGGGCCAGAGCGGGTAACCACCATGAAAGGTAAAGATGCCAGTGATATGGCGTTAAAACCAAAAGCATGGCAATAAGCAACGCATGGCCTCCATTATCGTTTTAGTAATAACAAGCTGTTTTTCTTTACCGGATGACATAGTTTGCCCGTTTGACAACACCATTTAACCGCATAACATTATTTTGGAAATGCGCAAAGCCAAATTTATGCCGCCCGGTCTGCCGGAAAATAGCAACAAGCCGGAGTTTGCCAAACGGGAAGGGATGACGCATGGAGATTTATAACAAAAGCCCCAAAAGGACGGCCTTGCGGCGGCCATGCAGCGGTCGCGCCTACGGCACAAGCAGCCCGCATTGCGCCATGGCCTGGTAGGCGATTATTCCGGCGGCGGTGGAAAGGTTCAGGCTGCGCACATTGCTGTTTATGGGAATGCGCACCCGTTCCGGCGAAAGGGCCAGAACTTCCGGC
>JAVBMP010000155.1:0-3804 GCA_031552315.1 Desulfovibrionaceae bacterium
CGGTATATGCCCGGCCATGCGCCCGGTTTATGCAGGCCAACCCTGCCGGGGTTCCCCAAGGGGGTCACCCCCTTGGGCGGGGGTGGCTTGGGGGGCAACGCCCCCCAAAAAAATATTACTTTTGCTGGATGAGGGGAACGCCGTCGCCGCCCTGATCTTCCGGCGCAAGTTTGAAGTTGCTTACCCCGGGGAAGGTCTTTAAAAACGCGTGTACCTCACGCCGCAAGGCCCCGGTTCCGCGCCCGTGAAGCACCTCTACCAGTTCCCGCCCGCTCATCACGGCGGAATCTAAAAAAGACGCCAGTTCGTTTATAGCAAAATCAGCACGTTTTCCGCGCAAGTCAAGACGCAAGGCGTAACTTTGTTCAATTTTTCCCGTAAACCCGCCAGCCGGGCCTGTTTCCGCTTCCGGCTTGCCGGATATTTTGTCGGGCGTTTTTCCCGCCGCCTTGCCTGCCGTCTTGCCCGCTATCTGGCCCCCTATCTTGCCCGTTACCTGGCCGGGGGCCGCGCCCGGAGCCAATTCCGCAATATCCGCCGCATCCACCCACATGGTTACGCCGTTAATTTCCAGGCGCACTTTTTGGCGGCGGCTATCTTTATCCACCACCACGGCCTTACGGTCCCACGGGCGGTAATGCACTTTTTGCCCTTGGGCCAGCATGGCTATATCCAGCGGGGGCGGGGTTTGTTCTTCCGCCGCGTCTTCCGCCTTGCCTTGCGCCTTGCCCCGCGCCAGTTCATTGCGCAGGGTGGAAAGTTGCTTCAGGGCCTGTTTATGGCTGCTGCGCCCGCTTTTCCAGTCTTGCAGCACTTCAGCGGCCTGGGCTTGCACTTTTTCAAAAAGCTGCTGTTTTTCTTTGGCAAACCGTTCCTCAAGGCGGGCGCGGCGGGCTTGAAATTTTTCCTGTTCACCGCGCAGTTGGGTCAATTCCTGTTCCCGTTCCACGGCCAGACTGTTCAGGCGGGCAATCAGCGCGCCGCTGTCTTCCCCGTCAAGCAGCAGATATTGTTCCGCCTTTTTCAGCACCTTTTCCGGCAGACCGTGTTCACGCGCCACGTCAAGGGCCTGGCTGGCCCCCACCTGGTCATAGGCCAGACGAAACAGCGGGCGTTTGGTGTTCGGGTCAAAAAGCACGGAGGCCGCGCGCACGGCCGGGCGGGAAAGCGCGTAGGCCTTCAGGGCCGGGAAGTGCGTGGCCGCCACAACATAAGCGCCCTGCTCCATCAACACATCCACCACCGCCTGGGCCAGGGCCGCGCCCTGGGCCGGGTCCGTGCCCGCGCCGAATTCATCCAGCAGCACCAGAGAAGAGGAGCCAGCCCGGCTTAACACGCCGGACAAATTGGTAATTTGCGCAGTGAAGGTGGAAACGTGGTCTTCCAGGCTTTGCTCGTCGCCAATAAAGGGGTGCAGGGCCGACCAAAAAGGCAGGCGACTGCCCTTCCCGGCGGGAACCGGCAGGGCGCTCATGCCCATAAGGGCAGCAAGGCCAAGGGTTTTCAGGCACACGGTTTTACCGCCGGCGTTGCCGCCGCTTATAACCAGGGCCTTTTGCCCGGCCCGCAGTTCAATATCTATGGGCACGGCCTTGCCGGAAGAATTTTTGCGGTTTTTGCCCGGCGCGGGGGCGGGCGCGTTCAGGCCTTCGGCCCGAATGCTTTCAGGCCGGCCACTTTCACCACGGCCACTTTCGCCACGGCCACTTTCGCCCCTGTCATTTTCAGCCCGGCTATTTTCTTCAAGCGCCAGCAAGGGGTGGCGGGCGTCCAGCAGCAACACTTCCGGGGGCTGGCCCGCATTGGGAATTTCTTCAAAGGCCACCAGCCGCCCGGCGTATTTTTCCGCCAGTTCCAGCTTGGCCTGAAGCACGTCCACCTTTACCATGAAGGCGTAAAGGGCGCGCAGCCCGGGCAGTTCTTCCCGCAGCAGGGCGCTTATGCGCAGCAGGATTTTATGTTCCTCTTCCCGTTCTTCCCGCTTGAGTTCTTGCAGGCGGTTGTTTATTTCCACCAGAAAAAACGGTTCAAAATAGCAGGTTTCCCCGGTTTGGGAATAGTCGTGGATAATGCCCTGCAAGCGCCCCTTGAAGTTGCTTTTCAGCGGCAGGACGTAGCGGTCTGAGGAAAGGGTGATGAAATCATCTTGCAGGTAATGCGTGATGTTGTATTGGTTGGCAAATTCCTTGACTTTTTTGCTGCACTGCTGGTGCAGGCGGCGTATTTCAAGGCGCACCAGCTTCAATTCCGGCGAGGCGTCGTCCTTGATCAACCCTTCGTCTGAAAGGCAGCGCTGCAAGGCCTGCATGGAGGATTGCGGCAGCAGAATTTCCGCGCAGCGGGCCTTCAAAACCGGCCAGTTGTCCGTGACCGGGCTGCCTGGTTTGCCGGTGCCGCCGGTATCTATGCTTTCCAAAAGGCTTTGCGCCTGGCGCAGGGCCTGGCGCACGGCCCACAGGCCTTCAAGATCCACCGCCCGGCCGCTGTTTTCCAGCGTGTTCCACAGGCTGCCAAGTTCTGGAAATGACGTAAGTTTGAAGCCGCTATGTTCCTTCCAAAGCTGCCCCTGGGTGTAGAAATCGGCTTCTGCCCGCAAAAGGTCAAGGCTGGTGAAAGGACGCAGGTCAAGACAGGCCTGCCGACCGGAATCAGAGACCGTAAAAGCTGACAGGCGGGCCAGAACTTTGGGCAGTTCCAGCACCGCGAAAACACGTTCATGGTGCATAAAAATTTCCGCCGTTACGGCAGGTTCCGGTGGGGGACAACCGCTTTGCCAGCCGCTTGCTTTACGACAGCGCTTCTTTAACCACAGCGCTTACAACCTTGCCGTCAACCCGGCCCTTGTAGGCTGTCATTATGTGCTGGATAACCCGCCCCATATCTTTGGGGCCAGCCGCGCCAAGTTCCGCAACGGCCTTGCGCGCGGCTTCCTTCAAGGCTTCGCCTTCAAGCGGTTCCGGCAGGTAGCGGCGCAGGGCTTCAAGTTCCGCGCGTTCTTTATCCGCCAGGTCATTGCGCCCGGCCTGAGAAAATTGTTCAATGGAATCTTGCCGCTGTTTGCATTGCTTAACCACCAGGTCAAGCAGTTCGGCTTCTTCGGGCGGGCGGCGCAATTCAACCTGCAAATTTTTGGCAGCGGTTTTCAAAAGGCGCAAAACACCAAGCAAAACAGCATCTTTGCCCTTGTAGGCGGCAAGATAGTCTGCCTCTATTCTTTCGCTGAGGTTCATAATATGGCCCCGGTGTAGGGATTAATTGAAGGCAAAGCGCCAAGGCATGAAGGCCGCCGGTATACCGGCGGCCTTTTCACTTCATTAGATGGTGTTCATCTTTCTGATTTTTTTCATAAGGCGTTTGCGGGCAGCGGCCTTTTTCTTTTTGCGCATTACGCTGGGCTTTTCAAAGTGCTGGCGCTTTTTCATTTCAGAAAGAATGCCGGCCTTTTCCACCTGCTTTTTAAAGCGGCGCAGGGCAATGTCAAAGCTGTATTCGTCGTCGCTAAGGTATACTCCGGGCAAGAATATCACCCCCTTCGTGCGTAATTTGTCCCCAAACCATTTGGCCGTACGCGCCGCGAAGCGGGTAAAATGCCAATAGTATAAAAAGGAGAAAGAGGTATATATATCCTTTTTTTCATAAAGGCAAGAGCAAAAACGCGAACACCAGGGCTACCGCATCTTAATTTGTGCTAACAAAGTATTGTTCCATGAATTTCCAGTTCAGCCTGATTTTCACTCTTGCGCGTTTTACGGTCATTTTATCCGGTAGGCGCATCTTTACAAGACTGAAGGCCAGTCGGCGAAT
>JAVBMP010000163.1:0-6792 GCA_031552315.1 Desulfovibrionaceae bacterium
CAATGGCCTTTTTGCCCTTTTACTGCGTCGTGCCCCATTTTTTCAGGGGCCGCGCGAAGGTCATATATGCTTGAATATACTCCCTCCGCACGGAACTACGGGATAGGGGCACTCCTTGTAAAAGAACAAAAATTCTCATTGTGCAACGGCCTCAATTTAGTCTAGGGTTTTTCTGGAGTTTTTTTGCCTTTTATGTTAGCAGGGTGGAGAAAGTGCGCCAAGCGGGGCCTGAAGGAATTTTTCCGGCGGCGTGTCCCGCGCAACAGCGCGAGATTTAAAATTTTTATCCTTCCTTGCGGAGCAGTGAAATGCTGTTAAAGACGATTCTTGATGCAACCCTGGTAGCCAAATGTGTGTTGGCTATTCTGCTTTTTATGTCCGTAGCCAGCTGGAGCCTTATAATCTTCAAGTTTTTTTCGCTACGCTCGGCCAAGTCCAAGGCCCGTTCCGGCCTGACGCGCTTTACGGATGCCCGCGACCTGCGCGAGGCCGTGCATTCTTTGGGCGGGGATTTTTCTTCCCCGCTTTATCACGTGGCGCAGCAGGGCGTGGCGGAATTTAACCGCCTGAAGGAAAGCGGCAGCAGCCCGGAAGTGGTGGCGGACAACGTGCGCCGTTCCCTGCGGCAGGGGGTTAGCGAGGTTATAGCGCAAATTGGCTCGTCCATGTCCTTTTTGGCTACCTGCGCCAACACCGCGCCCTTTATCGGGCTTTTCGGCACGGTGTGGGGCATAATGTATTCCTTTCAGGAAATCGGGGCCAAGGGTTCCGCTTCTCTTGCCACAGTTGCGCCGGGCATTTCTGAAGCGCTTATCGCCACGGCCATAGGGCTTTTTGTGGCCATACCGGCCACTGTGGGCTACAACATGTTTTTAAGCCGCCTTTCCGCCTTGGAAGGGGAACTGGTGAACTTTGCCGGGGTGTTCCTTAACCGGGTGCAGCGTGAAACCACGCCCCCCAAGGCCTGACAGAGGGCGGAGGATAAATAGATGGGTGCCTCGGTAGGTAAAAACAAAGGTTTTGTTTCTGAAATAAACGTAACGCCTTTTGTGGACGTTATGCTGGTGTTGCTGATTATTTTTATGGTAACCGCCCCCATGATGACCGAAGGGCTTGACCTTAGCCTGCCGGAAACCCAGGCGGTAAAGGTGCTGCCCACAGATTCCGACCATCTGGTGCTTACCATAACCAAAGACGGCAGAATGTACCTTGAAAGCCAGCCCATAACGCTGGAATCGCTGGATAGCGTGCTGCGCCAGACTGTGACAGCCCAGAACAAACAGCTTTTTTTGCAGGCGGATAGCGGCTTGCCCTATGGCCTGGTAATAGACATAATGGGCCGGGCCACGGCCGCCGGGGTAAACCGCCTTAGCGTAATAGCCACCCCGCCCAGGGAAGACGCCGCCCCGGCCGCCACGACAAAGCCGGACGCCGCGATGCCCAGACCGGACGCCGCTACGCCCAGGCCGGACGCCGCTACGCCCAGGCCGGACGCCGCGATGCGGCCAGGCCGGTAACAGGCGGGCGCTTCAGGCAGGCTGTTTCAGGGTATGGCGCCCGGACGGGTAGAGGGCCGGGCAATGGCCTGGCAAGGGCCGGATAACGGCCTGACAAGTGGCGGACAAGGCCCGGCGCAATGTTCCATGCAGTTGCATTTACGCGAATAATGCTGATATGTTCAGATAAAGAGGAATAAAACGTGAGCGGATCACGGGTAGCCGGGTTTCTGGCTTCAGTTTTTTTGCACCTTTTGCTGTTCGCGGCCATTTTATTTTGGCCCGCCGGCAAAACAACGCCGCTTGTGGATACGGGCATACCCATAGACATAGGCGGGGTTTATACTATTGGTGGCCCGCGCCCCGGCCCGCCCAGCCTGCCCGGCCCCGGCCAGCCGGATGCGCCGGATACCCCCAAATTGCCGCCGCGCAAGGCAGACCCGGAACAAAAGCCGGATACGCAGCCCGCCACGCCGGTTGCGCCCCCCGACAAAGCGGAAAGCGTCCCGGACAAGCCGGAACCTGTAAAGCCGCCCCAGGTGAAGGAACCCGTGCCGGAACCGCCCAAGCCGCAGGAACCCAAACCTCAGGCCGTGCCGGTAAAAGACCCGAAAGCGCCCGAAGAAAAAAAGCCGGAAGAAAAAAAGCCGGAACCGCCCAAGCCTCAGGAAAAGAAGCCGGAGGAAAAGAAACCGGATGCTCCAAAACCGGCTGACAAGAAGCCGGATGACAAGAAGCCGGATGATAAAAAAGCTGACGATAAAAAACCGGCGGACAAAAAACCCGATGCCCCCAAGCCGGACGACAAAAAGCCTGCTGACAAGAAGCCCGATGACAAGAAGCCCGACGACAAAAAGTCGGAAGGCAAACCCGGCGGCACAGGCAGCGACAAGGCCGCGGATGACGCGCTGGACAAGCTTGCCGCGAATATTGAATCCGGCAAAAGCCCGGCCCGCGGCGTGCCCGGCGGCACGGGCGAAGGCGCGGGCAGCGGCGGCGGTGATGGGCGCGGTACACTTGGGCCTTACAACCTGTCGGTAATTTCGCGCCTGAAGGAAAACCGTGAAGGCCTGCCCCCGGCCAGCGGGCGCGTGCGCCGCGCCACCTACCGCCTGACCATAGCGGCGGACGGCACCATTTTGGAGGCGGTTTTGGCAACTTCTTCCGGCGACAGTTTCTATGACGCGGCCAACATGCGGGCCATAAAAATGACCAGAGTGCTTGAACCGCCCCCCGGCGGCAAGACTTTGACCAACTACCTGATAGATTTTGTAGATTAACATAAAAATGAGGGAAAGATGAAAATGCAAAAATACCTCAAGGCATTCCTGTTGACATTCCTGCTTTGCCTTGCCTTTGCCGGTTCAACCACTATGGCGCTGGCGGCTGGCGCCGTGCCCGGAAGTGCCGTGCCCGGAAGTGCTGTCTCCGGAAGCGCCGCCCCTGAAAATTCCGCCCCCGCAACGGCTTCTGTTCCTGGCGCGGATGCCCGCCCGGTGGTAAGCGGTTACAAACAAATGCGCGTAAACGTGGCGTTTACGGAACCGCAAGGCCAGGCCGGGCCCAAAGAAACCATGCGCCAGGCCCTTTCCACCAATATGGAAGCCTTGCCCTTTGCGGTAATTATTCCCGGCAACTCCATACCGGGCGGCGTAAACCTTGAACCGCGCAGCGCGGAAGATTTGAAGCGCTTCCAAATGGCCGGGGTAGACGTGCTTATAACCAGCAAGTGGGTTGCGCCCGACAAAGTGGAACTGCGCGCCTTCCAGCCATACAGCGGGGAAAATTTCGCGGGCGGGGTGTATACCGCCGGCAGTAATGAAGCGGTATACGCCGCGGCCGACCGTTTTTGCTCCAGCGTGCTGGAACGCCTGATAGGCGATGGCAGCTTTTTTCGCGCTACCCTGGCCTTTGTGAAAAGCAACGGCCAGCGCCAAAGGGATATCTGGACGGTGCGCCCCACCGGGCGCGGCCTGCGCCAGCTTAGCACCATCAAGGGGGAATCGCTTTCTCCCTCTTGGTCGCGTGACGGGCGCATGCTGGCCTTCAGCAACATAGAACCGCGTTCACACGGCCTGTGCATCTGGAACGCCGCCACCAACCAGGTTACCCGCCAGCGCTTCCCCGGCAGCGTCATCGCCCCCTGCTTCCTGCCGGATGGGCGCATTGCCGTAACCCTTACCGACCAGGGCAAGCAGGACATCTATCTTGTCAACACCTCCATGCAGCGTGAAGGGGTACTGGTTTCCGGCGGGGGCACCAACGTGTCGCCCTCTGTGGACGCCTCCGGTTCCCGCATGGTCTTTACCTCCAGCCGCACCGGCGGAACCCAGGTGCACATGCAAGACTTGCGCACCGGGTCGGTGCGGCAAATAAGCACCGTGGGCAGCTACAATTCAGACCCTTCCA
Organism: Desulfovibrionaceae bacterium; assembly: GCA_031552315.1. GTDB lineage: Bacteria > Desulfobacterota > Desulfovibrionia > Desulfovibrionales > Desulfovibrionaceae > JAVBMP01. Next base: position 3,906 of record JAVBMP010000163.1, read on the forward strand.
TCAGCCCGGACGGCAAATATGTTGTCTATTGCCGCATGATGGGCAACGGGCACCAGATTATAGTGCATGAACTGGAAAGCGGGCGCGAGGCCCAGCTTACCAATGAAGGCAGCAATGAACAGCCGGAATTTGCGCCGGATAGCTACTTCATAGCCTTCATGTCCACCCGGAGCGGCGGCAAGAAAATTTACCTGACCACCCGCATGGGCGGCCAGGCCAAAGAAATTCCCACCGGCGGGGGCGATGCGGCCATGCCGGACTGGGGCCTGTTCTAGACAGCGCGGCACAAGATAACAAAATTCGCGCTTGTGCCATGCTGTCTTTATCACATTCGCAAGGACAACCATGCTCATACTTCTTACAAACGATGACGGCATTTACGCGGCCGGCCTGCGGGCCATGTACCAGGCCCTGAAAGAAGCCGGGCACACGGTGCAGGTAATCGCCCCGCTTACGGAACAATCCGCCGTGGGTCACGCCATTACCATTCTGCACCCCCTGCGGGTAAAACATATCGAGGAACACGGCTTCAGCGGCCTTGGCATTTCCGGCACCCCGGCGGATTGCGTAAAGCTGGGCATAAGCCAGCTTATGCCGGAAAAGCCGGACTTGCTGGTTTCCGGCATCAACGCCGGGCCAAATGTCGGGCCGGACGTGCTGTATTCCGGCACCGTGGCGGCGGCGCGGGAAGGCGCGCACATGGATCTGCCTTCCATCGCCGTTTCGCACAGCTCCTTTCAGCAGGTGGAAGTGTTGGAAAAGGCCCGCTATGTAACCGGACTGCTTGACAAACTTCCGCTGAACGCCCTGCCGCCGCGCCGGGTGCTGAACCTTAACCTGCCGGAATGCCCGGCCAGGGAAATGCGCGGCCTGGCCGTGTGCCCGCAAACCTCGGCGGTTTGGAATGACTGGTACGACCGGCGTGAAGACCCGCGCGGGCGGCCCTATTGGTGGCTTAACGGCACCATCCCGCCGGAACAGGTAAGCGAGGGCACAGATAAAGACCTGCTGGACAAACACTGGGTTACCCTTACCCCCTTGCGTTTTGATTTTACAGATACCGGGTATATTGAAATATTACGAGGTATTTTGGGCGATTAACCCCTTTGGAGCAGTCTATGGATATTTTGTTTCAAACTGTGCGGGCTGGCCAGGCAAACGGTTCCTTTTTGCCGTCCTGCCTTATTTTGCCCTTTTTCGCGGAAGGCGGCAAACCCGCGCCCGCCGGGCAGGCGGCCCTTGATGAACTGGCCCCCTGGCTGGCCTCCAGCCAGGCCGCCAGTCTGGCTATGGAAGATTTCAAAGCCAAAGCCGGGGCCACCCTGCTGCTTTACGCGCCGGAAGGTCAGCCCATAAAGCGCGTGCTTTTATTGGGCCTTGGCGAAGCCAAAGCCTTCAAGGCGGAAGGCTGGCGCAACGCGCTTGCCAAAGCGGTAAAGGTCTGCCGTGACCGCAAGTTCCCCAGTATTGGCCTGCACTTGGCTTCTGTAGAGGCCGCAAGCGCCACCCCCGCCAAGTTGCCGTTCAATCTGGAAGAAGGGGTAGAGGAAGCCGCAATGGCCGCCCTGTTAAGCGTTTACGCCTGCCCCGGCTACCATGACCGCAGTGACCAAAAGAATGAAGAAAAGCAAAAAGACCGCCTTTTCACGCCGGAATGCCTGTGCTTTTTAGGCAGCGCGGACGCTTCCCCCGCCCTTTTGGCGGCGGGGCGCAGGGCATCCGCCGTGGCCGGCGGCATCATTCTGGCCCGCAACCTGGCCAATGGCCCGGCCAATATCGTAACCCCGGCCCACATGGCCAACCAGGCCAAAAACCTGGCCCGGCGCGGCTATTTGCGCTGTGAAGTGCTGCAAGCCAAGGAAATACGGGAAGAAGGCATGGGCGCGTTCTGGGCGGTGGCTCAGGGCAGCGCCACTGAAGCCTGCCTGATCGTGCTGGAATATGCCCCGCAAGGCTGCGAAAATGATGACCCGGTAATCTTTGTGGGCAAGGGCCTTACCTTTGATTCCGGCGGCATTTCCCTGAAGCCCGCCGCCAAAATGCATGAAATGAAAAGCGACATGGGCGGGGCCGCCGCGCTTATGGGGCTTTTTTCCGCCCTGGGTGAACTGGCCGCTCAGGAAGGCTGCGACGGCGCCCCGGCCATATGCCCCAAACGCCGGGTAATCGGCCTTATGCCCTGCACGGAAAATATGCCCGGCGGCCGCGCCGTAAAGCCCGGCGACGTGGTAGTAAGCCTTTCCGGCAAGACCATTGAAATTACCAATACAGACGCCGAAGGCCGCCTGGCCCTTTGCGATGCCATGACCCTGGCCCAAAAACGCTGGAACCCAAGCCTGCTGGTGGATATTGCCACCCTTACCGGGGCTTGCGTGGTGGCCCTTGGCGACTACTGCGCCGGGCTTTTCTGCAATGAGGAAAGGCTGCGGGACCACATCTTCCGCCGCGGCGAGTTCCTGGGGGAACAGTTCTGGCCCCTGCCCCTGTGGGAAGATAAAATTGATATGCTGAAAAGCGATGTGGCAGATATGAACAACGTTGGGCCAAGAGAAGGCGGCGCGCTTTGGGCAGCCCTTTTCTTGCGCCAGTTTGTATATGAAACCGCCAACTGGGCGCACCTGGATATAGCCGGCCCCGGCTACATACCCAAAGCCACACCCACCTGCCAGGCCGGGGCCACCGGCTTCGGCGTGCGCACCCTGTTCGATTTGGTGGAAAATTATAAGATGTGATGCCTCCGGCGGGCAGGGGGGCGCTGCCCCCCTGCACCCCCCCGCCAAAGGGGGTGACCCCCTTTGGAAACCCCGGCATTAAAAATTTAGGGCGCATCAAGCTTGCAAGCTTGATGCGCCCTAAATTTTTAATGCGGGTTGCCGAAAAGACGATT
>JAVBMP010000030.1:0-45179 GCA_031552315.1 Desulfovibrionaceae bacterium
CGGTCTATGCCCACGCCCTGCCCGGCCGCCGGGGGCATGCCGTATTCCAGGGCGCGCAGGTAATCTTCATCCATAAAGTGGGCTTCATCGTCACCGGCCTCTTTTTCCGCCACCTGTTCAAGGAAGCGCATTCTCTGGTCAACCGGGTCGTTCAGTTCTGAAAAGGCGTTGGCCATTTCCCGCCCGGTAATGAACAGCTCAAAACGATCCGTTATGTCCGGGTTTTGCTGGTTGCGCCGCGAAAGCGGAGAAATTTCCGTTGGATAATGATAAATAAAGTGGGGCTGAATCAAATTCGGTTCCACATCCAGGTCAAACAGCTTGGCTTGCAGCTTGGCCATTTTTTCTCCGGCCACAACCTTTTCACCCTTTTCGCGGATATAGGCCACCATTTTGTTGTAATCGTTATACATTTCCGGGCCGTGCCCGCCTATGCGCTCCAACGATTCAAAAAAGCTTACGCGGTGCCAGGCCCCGGGGGTAAGGTCTATTTCCTGCCCCTGATAGGTTATTTTGGTGTCGCCGCATACCCGCCGGGCAATGTGGGCGAACAGCCTTTCCGTAAAGTCCATAAGGTCTTCAAAGGTGGCGTAGGCCCAATAAAATTCGCACATGGTAAATTCCGGGTTGTGCCGGGTGGAAATACCTTCATTGCGAAAACTGCGGTTTATTTCAAACACCTTTTCAAAGCCGCCTACCAAAAGGCGCTTCAGGTAAAGTTCCGGCGCGATGCGCATGTAAAGCTGCATGTCCAGCGCGTTGTGGTGCGTTACAAAAGGCCGGGCAGTGGCCCCGCCGGGTATGGGTTGCAGCATGGGCGTTTCCACTTCCAAAAAGCCGTGCTCTTCCATAAACGCGCGAAATTCACGCACAATTTGAATGCGCTTGGCAAAAATTTCTTTGGTGCGCGGCGTTACGGTAAGGTCAACGTAACGCTGGCGGTAGCGGGTTTCCATGTCCTTCAGGCCGTGATATTTTTCCGGCAGGGGCCTGATGGATTTGGTAAGCAGTGTTACTTCCGCGCATTCCAGGGTAAGTTCGCCTGTTTTGGTGCGGAAAAGTTTGCCGCGCACGCCCACAATATCGCCCACATCAAATTTTTTGAACAGGCGGTAAGGTTCTTCACCCAAAATTTCTTTGGCCGCGTAACATTGCAGGCTGCCACTACCGTCCGCCAGGGTAAAAAACGTCACCTTGCCGAAGGAACGCAAGGCCATAATGCGCCCGGCCAAGGTGAAAAAACGCGGCGCTTCCGCCTGGGCCAGCTCCTCTTCCGTAACCTGGTCAAATTCCGCGTTGATGGCGGCGGCGTAATCGCTTTTTACAAAGCCGTTGGCAAAAAGCACAAGCCCTTCATCCATAAGCTCGCAAGATTTTACCACGCGGTTTTTCAATACCTCGTTCAATTCGCCCCGGTCTTCAAAACCTTCCAGCATGGGCATGAAATAGGCCGCGTTTTCTGATTTTGTCGCCAGCTTGATAGGCTTGCGACGCCCCTTTTGCGCGTTATCTTGTGAAGCTGACTGATCGCTCACTGCTTACTCCATCAGGGCCGCATGGCAACACCCGAATTTTGATTAAACTTTTTGCAATGTTATGTAATGTTGACCTTGCGGCCTGCAAAACGGTTTTATACCCTACACCCAAGAGGCCGGGTTTGTACAGGCCCCTGATGCGGAAAAAATTGTGAACCCGTTGCCGCTTTGCCTTTATCTATGCCCCGGCCGGCTTTTTTTGCGCCGCATGCAGCAAAATGGCGAACACGCCGTCTTCATCAATGTCTGATGTGTCTACAATTATTGCGTCTTTTGCCGGGCGCAGGGGGGCCACGGCCCGGTTGCGGTCAAGCTGGTCCCTTTCAATAATTTGCGCTTCCAGCTTGTCCAGGTCTTCCTGCTGGCCTTGCGCGGCCAGTTGCAGGCGGCGGCGTTCCGCCCTTACGCGGGGGCGGGCATCCAGAAAAAACTTTACGGGCGCGAAGGGGAAAACTTCCGTGCCCATGTCCCGCCCTTCGGCCACCAGGGCAAAACGCCGCCCCAAGGCTTGCTGGGCTTCTTTCAAAAAGGAACGCACCACCGGCATGGTGGCGAAGCGGGCTGAAAGCAGCCCCACGGCCTCTGTGCGGATTTCCGGGCCGGCGGGTTTGCCGTTGCAGCACAGAATATTCGGCGCGCCGCCCTCTCCGGACACAAGGGTAAATTCCATGCCCCGCAATTTTTCCGCCAGGGCCTCTTCCGGCAGGGCCAGCCCTTCTTCGCCAAGGTGGAAGGCCACAAGGCGGAACATGGCCCCGGTATCCAGAAAGGGTATGCGCAATTCCGTTGCCAGGCGGCGGGCCAGGGTGCTTTTGCCCACCCCGGCGGGGCCGTCAAGAGTTATCAGCAAGGACATGTCAGCTCCGCTGTTGAGGCCGTTGCACAATGGCCTTTTTGCCCTTTTACTGCGTCGTGCTTCGTCCCGCGCGAAGGTCATATCTATTTGAATATACTCCCTCCGCACGGAACTCGCACTCCTTGTAAAAGAACAAAAATTCTCATTGTGCAACAGCCTCCTGTTATAATATTTCTGCCGCCGCCTTTATAAAGGCGGCGTTTTCTTCCGCATTGCCCACGCTTATGCGCAGGTGATCCGGCAAATCATAGCTTGCCAGGCGGCGGATGATTATGCCGCGCCGCAGCAGGGCCTCAAAAAAATCCGCCGCCCCGGTTGTTGACCCGGTTTTCGCGCCGCTTGCATTGCCGCCCCCATTTTCAGACGGCAGGGTAAACATCAAAAAATTGGCCCGGCCGGGGTAAACGCGGCAGCCCAGCGCGGCCAGTTCCCGCGTCAAAAAGGCCCGGCCTTCGCTGACCGTGCGCAAGGTGGCGGCGCGGAACGCGTGGTCGGCCAAGGCGGCCAGCCCGGCCTCTTCCGCCAGAATATTCACGGAAAAAGGCGGGCGTATGCGGCGCAGATAGTCCGCCAGCCCGGACGGCATGATGCCGTAGCCCAAACGCAGCCCGGCCAGCCCGTAGCTTTTGGAAAAGGTGCGCAAGATCGCCACGTTCCCGTTATCAAAGCCTTTGGCGGCCAGTTCCGGCAGCAGAGACCATGCGGCTTCGCCCTGTTCAGGCCCTTCCCCGTGGGCGCAAAAATCCATGCAGGCTTCGCCATGTTCAGGCTCTGCCCGGTAGGCGCAAAAATCCATATAAGCTTCATCTATGGCCAACAGGCAGCCTTTGGGCAGCCCGGCGGCAAAGGCGCGCACCTCGGCCAGCGGGGGGCAATAGCTGGAAGGGTTGTCCGGCGTGGTTATAAAGACCAGCGCGGTATTTTCATCCACCAGCGCGGCAAGGGCGGCCCAGTCGAAGCTGAAGTCCGGCTTCAAAGGGGCCTGGCGAAATTCCACCCCGCACAGGCGGCTTTGCAGTTTGTAAAGGCTGAAGCAGGGGCGAAAGGCCACAACATTGTGCCGCCCCGGCACCGCGCGGGCGCGGATAAGCAGGTCTATTACCTCATCCGACCCGTTGCCGGTAACGATATTGCCCGGCGCCACGTTGTGATGCGCGGCCAGCGCGTCAGAAAGGCGCGGGTTGCCCGACTGGGCATAGCGAAAAACATTGCCCGCGGCGCGGGAAACAGCTTCCATCACCCTTGGCGACGCGCCAAGGGGGTTTTCATTACTGGCCATTTTAATGACATTTTCCACCCCGTATTTTTGCCGTATTTCATCAATGGAAAGCCCGGCGGAATAAGGGGAAAAGTCTTCTACTTCCGGCCTTACGGAACAGGTTGCAAGTTGCATTGGGGAACTCTTGAGGAATGGTTGTTTCAAAAAGTCATGCGCGCCATTTGGCCAGGGTGGCATAAAACCTGTTTACCATCAATGGCTTTTCCACATGGTCGTTCATGCCGGCTTCAAGGCATTTTTTTACTTCTTCCGGCCCGGAATTGGCTGTCATGGCAATGACAGCATAGTGGGCCAGGCTTGCGTCTGCCCGTATTTCACGGGTTGCGGCGTAACCGTCCATGCCGGGAAGCTGCAAGTCCATAAGCACCAGGCTGTAGGGGGACAATTCCGGGTTGGCGGCGCGTTCACGCAGTATGCGCAAGCCTTCTTCCGCGCTGCCGGCCACATCGGCCGTAACGCCCACCCCTTCCATTACGCCTACGGCAACATCCTGGTTTATTTCATTATCTTCCACCAGCAATACATGCATGCCATCCAGATATTTACGGGCTTTTTCCAGATCAAGAAAGTCTATGGCCGCGAAATTCTCTGCCGCATCTTCCTGCTGCCCCGCGCCCGGCAAGGGGCTTCCGTCCGCAAGGGAAGAGCCATTCGCGCCGCCCGCGCAGGCCTGGCCCTGACCAGACTGGCCAGGCTGGCCTGATTGGCCGGTTTGACCTGTTTGGCCGGGCTGAAGGTTTGCCGCGCCAGCCGCCTGATTGCGCCCGGCCACGTTCAGCATGCTTTCCTGAATGGTGTAGTAAAGCAGCGACGGGGTAACCGGCTTGTGCAAAAAGCCATCTATTTCTTCCTTCACCGGGGTTACCAGGTCGGAACGGGAAAAGCCGGTTATAAGCACAATGGCCGGTTTGAGCTTGAGCATGGGCATGGCGCGGATGCGGCTTATGGCTTCCAGCCCGTCCATTTCCGGCATTTTCCAGTCCATAAAGATCAGGTTGTAGGGTTGCCCCACTTCCTCCGCCTTGGCAAGGGCCACCAGGGCGTCCGCCGCGCGGGCGAAGTCATCGCTTTGAATTTGCAAGCCTTCCAGCATGGCACGCAGGGATATGCGGGCTTCTTCCTGATCATCCACAATCATGGCGCGGATAATGCCCCCGCCGTTAGCCAGGCTGGCGGCGTTGCCGCCCAGGTGTTCCGGCAGGTTGAAGGGAATGGTGACAATTATGGTTGTGCCGAAATCCGGCTTGCTGTTGGCCTGAATGGTGCCGTGCATCATGTTCAGCAGGCGGCGCACAATGGTTATGCCAAGCCCGCTGCCGCTGCTGTTGTAATCTTGCGCCCCGGCGTCCGGCCCGTTGCCGCCGAAGAGGGCCAGCAACTTTTCCTGGCTTATGCCCTGCCCCCGGTCCTTGATTTCGCACATAAGCGAAATGCGGCTGGGTGAAATGGGCATGGCCGTGCAGCGTATGCTTACCGTGCCGCTGCTGCTGTATTTGATGGCGTTGTCGGCCAGGTTGCCCAATATTTGCCCCAGGCGCAAGGGGTCGCCCAAAAGGTAGGGCGGCACGGATGACGACATGTGGCAAATAAATTCCAGCCCCTTTTCCCGGGCTTGCGGCCCAAGGGTGGAACGCAGCTTTTGCATTACGGAATTTACTTCAAATTCTGTAATGTCTATTTGCAGCTTGCCCGCTTCTATCTTGGAAAAATCAAGGATATCGTTGATAATTGCCAAAAGTCCGTTGGCGGAGGCATGTATTTTGGTTATGTAGTTCTTTTGCTTTTCATCCAGCTCTGTTTTGGATGCCAGGTAGGCCATGCCTATGATGGCGTTCATCGGGGTGCGTATTTCATGGCTCATGTTGGCCAAAAATTCGCTTTTGGCCTTGCCGGCGTCTTCCGCCGCCAGACGGGCCTGTTCAATTTGCGCGTTGCGGGCCAGCAAAGACCCGCCCAGCAGGTTGAAGGCCCGGGTTAAAGCGCCCAGTTCACCAATGATATTTTTTCTTTGTTTATTGCTAAGCTCCTGACTTTCTTCAAGCTTGCCCTTGCCCATAAGGCGGGCCACTTCAAGCAGGCGGTTTACCGGGCGGAACAGCGTGACATTGCACACCAGCACGGCCACCAGCAGGGTAATGGCCGCCACAACGCCCAAAAAGCCAAGGTCTCGCCACAAATAACGGTTTACGCTGTCCGGTATGGTGGAACTGGGCAGAACAATGGCAATGCCCAGATAGGGGGAATCATAATTGGAACCGCGCAAAAAATTGTAGGCGGCCAGGAACTTTTCTCCGGTTTCTTCCGCACCAAGGGTAAGCAGGCCGGCATTGTCGCCCGGCCGGCTGGCCAGCATGCGGTCGCTTATTTGCCTGACAACGGATCCCGGCAGGGCCGGGGCCTGATAGGCCAGGTTGCCGCCGTTGTCAAACAGCAAACGCCCGTTCAACAGCTCGCTGGAAGGGATGTCGGTGGAAAACCATGAGGAACTGATTTCCACGCAGGCCATCAGCACCCCGTTAAATTCCTTGCCGTACACAACCGGCAAGGCCAGCACCATGCGGGGTTTTTCCCGCGTTTCATCAAACACGAACTTGCCCACGGTGAAGCTGCCGGAGTTCAGCGTTTCCCTTACCAGCCGGTTTTCGGCTTCCGAATAGGGGCAGTCCACATCGCCGGACGCGGCCAGCACATTGCCGTTTTTGTCAAACAGGGAAAGGCGCTTCAGGTTGGGGGCGTCACTGCGGCTGTTGCCGTTGCGGCGCAGCAGGGCCGAACTTTCAATGGTTTTTTGCAGCAAGGCGGCGCAATCGTCAATTTTTTGCTGCTTTATGCTTTGCACCTGGCTTAAAACCAGAAGCAGCACCCGGGTATTTTCCAGCACAAGGGTCTGCCGCCCGGCCAGCACCCCGGCGGCATAGAGCAGATGATCCTCCCCCTTCGCCACTTCGGCGTTTTTCAGGCTGATGCTGGAAAACAGAATGACGCAGAAGGCCGGCAAAATCGCCAGGCCAGCTATAAGCATCACCGTGTATTTTATAGACCCGAAAAAAGGCTGCTTCATAATAAGGTTACCACCGCGCCAGCGCCCTGCTGTAAAAATTAGTCCGCCTCGCCGGTGTAGGCCGGGTTGTCAATAATCCAGCAAAGCTTGCCGTTGTGCGGGCGCACCATTTGCGCGGGCAGCACCGGTTCCGCCATAAGGTTAAGCGCGGTGGAAAGCACGTGGTGCTTTTCCGCGCCAGAGGCCATGAAGATGCAACAGCGGGCATTGTTCAGCACCGGCAAGGTCATGGTGATGCGTGAACTTTTTTGTTCATGAATATACTGGTCAAGCACCAGGCGGTCTTCTTCCACCAGCGCGCTCTGGCCGGGGAACAAAGACCCCGTGTGCCCGTCTTCCCCAACGCCCAGCAACACGCAGTCAAAGCGCGGAAACTCGCCGGGGATAAGGCAAAAATGGTCTTTCAGCATAAGTTCGTAGGCCTCGGCCGCCTTTACCGGGTCTTCCTCACCCTTCATGCGGTAAAAGCGGGTGGCGGGCACGCGGGAAAGCAGTTCGGAACGGGCCACGCGGTAGTTGCTGTCCGCGTGTTCCGGGCCGACGCAACGTTCATCCACCCAATAAACCACGGTTTTTCCCCAGTTTATGCGGTCCGCCCATTCAGCGGAAGCCAGCAGGCGAAAAAGGGCTATGGGCGTTTTGCCGCCGGAAATCGCCAAATTGAAATTGCTGCGCCGGGCCAGGGCCGCGTTGCACTGTTCTTCTATCAACAGGGCGGCCTGTTCGGCCATGGCAAGCGGATTTTCCGCCACCAGCAGCGAAAGATGAGTTGATCGCAACATATTTACCACCTTTGGGTTTTGCTCTATAAGGAAGCGGGAAGCGGCATTGCCTGCTGTTTCCGAAAAATTTTTATAATATCGGAACATGTTATCTTATTACCGCGCAAGGGTAAAGGGGTAAAATACAGGTGGAGCAAATTATCATCGTTACACTGTAGGGAATTTAAGGTCATCACCATGAATGCCAAAGAACTGCGGGCCATGCACCCGCTTTACCGCCGCCTTTCCGGCGAAGTATTGTGGCTTTTTCTTGAAGAACAGGGCCTTGGCCCGGAAGAATGCGACAGCCTGATGCAACATTTTTTGCAGGAAATGGAAGACAACCTGCGGGTAATGCAAAAACTGCTTGCCCACCCGGAACGCTTCCTGTTCTTGCAACTGCCGCATGAACACGCCGCGCGGGCCTGCCCGGAATGCGCCGCCCTGCATGGCATGCTGCTGCCCGCAACCCGCCCGGACTGGCTAAACTTCATGCCCCCCTTCGGCATAGGCTGCCCCCTGAAGGCCAGCGCCCTTAGCCCGCAAGCGGCGGAACAGGCAAAGATACAAGAAAAGGCAAAGCGGGAGACAGGGCACAAGGCGGGCCACAAGGCGGGCCACAAAATTGGCCACAAAATGGGCCACAAAATTGAGCAGGCGACAGAACCGGAGGCGGAACAGGAAAGAAAAACAAAAGGCGAGCAAAAAACCGCCCAGGCCCCGCCGCCAGGCGAACCGCTTCCCCCGCCGCAAAAAGCGGAACCTTGCTGCGCCGCATTCTTTGCCGGGTTAAGCTGCAAAACGCTGTAAGCCGAATTAAGACCATTGCACCATGGCCTTGAATTGCCTGAAGAAACTTGAAGCCCCAACCCCGGCGGCGCATTTTCACTTGCGCAAAGTTCGATAATTTTATACACCCGGAAAACGCAACACACCCGGAGAGGTAGCGAAGCTGGCCGTAACGCGCTCGACTCGAAATCGAGTTAGGGGTTAATAGCTCCTACGTGGGTTCGAATCCCACCCTCTCCGCCATATTTCAGCCTTATCAAATCGTTAAAGCCCCAAAATCCAATGACACGCGGATTTTTGGGGCTTTTCCTTTCCAACGCAGCCCTGACCGCATGAACGCCGGGCCTGCCGTCAAAACTCAAATTTGAACTGCAAACTGCCGGTCACGCCCTCACGTTTGCCCACGTAGCCTTGTATTCCAAAATCAAAGGACAGGGGCAGATCTTTGGAAGGCTTGAATGTCAGGCCAACTTCAGCTATGCCGGTGCCGCCGCGCAGGGATGGCGCGGGCAGGTTATGGCCGTTGGCCGTGGCCCGCGCTTTGCCGTCAAACTCGTACTCATAGGCCGCGCCGGCATAGGGGGCGATGTGCTCGTTGACCGCGCAGGTGAAGCGCGCGCCTCCGCGCAGGCGGTGCGAATCCGTATCTTTGAAGGATACGCGGTCGCCTGTGGAGAGCGTTACGGAATCGCCTTCCTCATGCGTCCAGAAGTATTTGGCGTAAAAATCAAGGGACGCGGCTTCCGTAATACTCCAGGCGTAGCCTGACCCGAAGTGCAGGCCGTAATAGATGGAATCACTGTCATAGCTCGCGCTGCGGCCCAAACTGTCACGCAGGTCATCGCTTTTGTATTCGTTGTAAAGCTTGCCTGCCCGCAAGCTTCCTTCCGCATAAAAATGTCCAGGCCCGCTGTTTGTGAAATCCATACGGCCCAGAACGCCGCCACCCCAGTAATATGTGTCGCCCTTGCCATAAACCGTGGCGGCGTTGCTGAACGAATTATAGGTGTCGTAGGATCCGGTGCCGAATTCGAAGAATCCGCCTGCCGTCATGCGGCCGGGGGTAAAATCTTTGCCCCATGACAGACCGGCCACAAGGGAAACGCTGTCCATATCCACATGCGAGCCAGAATTAAAGCGCATTGAGCCGCCGGATGCCGCGCTGAAGCCCGCAACGGTTGCCGCGCCCCCTGCCGCGCTGACGGCATTTGCCATGCCCTGCCCAGCAACGGCGTCACCACCTTGGGCGGCAAGAGAAAGCCCGCCTATGACGCCTTCCGCCAGGGCCTTGGCCTGTTCATTCGCGCCTGCCCTGGTCACAGTGGCGGTAAGCAGCCCGGCGGTGTCCGCCGCGATGCCGAACTCGTATCGCAGGGTCACGCCTGCCATGCCCTCGCCTATGGTTGTTGTATTCAGGCCGCTGTTGGTAACCAGCCCGGCGCCCGTGGCCGCGCTGGCGTCTATAAGCGTCACCCGGTCCCCGACTTGCAGGGGGGAACTGGCCCCGTCAATGCCCACATGCACCTGGGAAGACCGGCCGGTGCCGTCCGTATTCTCGGTCAGGCAGGCGCTTTCAGTAACAGTAAGCATGACGCCGCCCGCGGCAAAGGTTGTGGGCAGGTAAAAGTTCAGGTGTTCGAAATTTCCGATTTTCGCAACGGTCAGACCCGGCGTTTTCACATGCAGGGTGTTGCCGCTGAAGACATCTCTGGGGCCGGCAACGCGAAAACCGCCGCCGAAAATTCCGCTTTTCGCCAGATCTGGCGTGCCGGAAAGTGTGACGATGTTGCCTGTGGCGTTACCGCTATTGCCATTGCTGAATCCTCCATAGACAGAAGCATCACCGAAAGTCCCGCCGCTGATAATGACAATATTGCCTGTGGCGTTACCCTCGCTGTTGTTGAACCCTCCATGGATTGTAACATCGCCGAACGTCCCGCCGCTGATAAGGATACTATTGTCTGTAGTATCGCCGCCGCTTATGCCCGTGGCCGCTCCTCCGTTTATGAGGGTAATGGGGGTGAGGATGCCGCCGCTGATGGACACAGTATTGCCCGTGGCCATGGCAGCGCCTGATGCCGAGGCGGCTGTGGCGCCGTTGATGAAGGCATTCCCGGTCAGCGTGCCGCCGCTGATGGTCACGGTGTTGCCAGAGGCCAGGCCAGCGCCGCCGCTGTCCGCCACGGCATGCCCGCCGATAATGTTACCTGCTACCACGGCGTTGCCCCCAACGCTGGCATGGTTGTTCTGTGCCGTGGCGGATCCTCTTTCCGATAAGGCGTAGCCGCCGCTGATGTTTCCCGCCGCCCCGCCGATGGCCGCGCTGTTGCCCTGGGCCGTGGCGGAGCCGTTGAATGAATACGCGTCCCCGCCAAAGAGCTTTCCTTGCGCTGTGCCGCCGCTCTCCACGGCGGCCCTGTTCCCCTGCGCCAGAGCATTGGCGGAAGGATGCGAGGCAGTCCCGCCGTAAACTTCCCCGGTCACCACGCCGCCGTTTTTGATGGTAAGGCTGTTGTTGGTGGCCGGGTTGGCAAAGGCTGGCAGTGTTTGGTAATCCGGGTCGCCATTGCCGTAAACATCGCTGTTGACTGTACCGGTAACATCATAATCCGCTGCCGCCGCCGGGGCGGGCCACAACGCCCAAAGCGCCGGCCAGAACGCCAGCGCCAGGCAGGACGGCAGGATGAAAACGGCGCGGAGCAAAACTGGACGGAAGCGCTTTTTCATGATGATTCCCTTTTGTATCAGCCTATAATAACAGGTTATTGCGCAATAGCCTCATGAATACAAAAGCGGCTCTGTTTTTTCTTGGGAAAACAGAGTCGTTTGCGCCAGGGGCAAAGAGTTGTCGCGTACTGAAAGGTGATTCAAAAAGCCGTTTGTTCACTTTGAGGCCATTGTGCAATGGACTCAAAGTGCTTATATACACAACCATACGCAAATAAAGAAAAAAATCAAGCCTGATCCCCAGCCTTGCCAACCCGGCCAGGCTTCCGCCTTCAAGCGCCCACAAGAGTATACCCCAGAACACAAGAAGAGGCCACTGCACAATGGCCTCCAAAAGTCATAGACGGCGCTGAAGCCGTCCGGGTTGCGCAATGGCCTCCGCATGGTTAAAGGCGGTGGGTTTTAAGGAATAAAATCGCATTACGCGGCAACCTTTATTTCCTGTTTTGCCGCCATGCTGCCAGGCGGCCTTCAAGGTAAACAAGCACAACGGTCAAAATGGTAATGGCCGCGAAAAAAAGCAGGAATTTGCCGCCGTATACGTCACACTTGAAAAAATTGCCCCAGGTCATCCAGCCTATCAAAATCCATTGCGTGATGAAAATGGCGTTAATTTTTTTGCTCATGAAAGCTACAAGCCGCGTTACCGGTTTTATTCGCCCAAGCGCCAAGGAAACGAAATACAGCAAACCGCACCATATTGCCGCAATGCTTAGTATCCAAAAGACTTTTATGGTGTTTTGCCCGTACATGGCATCGTCCACAAACAGCCCCGGCAGGGCGTAACCACGCCAGACCAAAAGCGCCGCAATGCATGGGCACAACACTGTTCCGCCTGCCAGCAAGCGGCTGTAAAAGCGTTTTTTATCCGCGACCCGCAGCAGGACTTTTCCGAACAAATAGCCTGTAACGGGGTAAATAAGCCATACAAGCAACGGGAATGGGGTCAGGGAATTTTGATACGCGAAATACCCCGGCCACACCGATATCAATTCCATGTTCGGGTGCGGCGTCAGGTATGAACCAACCACAAGCATGGCAAGCGCGATAAGCGCAATGAGGATATCGTTAAGCCTGAAATGCTTGACTATTGCGAAAAACACGAATGTCAGCCCGGCAAAATGCAGGATATCCAGGCACAGCAATTCTTCTATGCCCTGGTATTGAAGGTTTTTTGAATTATACAGCAGGGCGAATACAAAACA
Source organism: Desulfovibrionaceae bacterium (assembly GCA_031552315.1). Taxonomy (GTDB): domain Bacteria; phylum Desulfobacterota; class Desulfovibrionia; order Desulfovibrionales; family Desulfovibrionaceae; genus JAVBMP01. Next base: position 12,214 of record JAVBMP010000030.1, read on the forward strand.
TGGGATTGTGCCGCGCGCTATATTAAGAAGGTACCCTTGCCCGACAAGCTTCACCCCGCGCGCCGCATTGGCCCTGGGCGCCTGATTTTTGCTGTACGCCAGGCCTATGCCCATGGCCAGCATAAAAACAGGGGCGGCAAGGGGGCCCCCAACAAATTCAATAAGCAGGTTGATCCATGTTTCCAGGCCTGGCGCGAAGTCGATATTTTTATAACATTCCTCGTCAACATGGACAAGAATCATCCAGATTACCGAAACAGCCTTTGCAAGGTCAATTTCAAATTGCCGCCCGGTATTGATATTGGCTTCGGCCAGAATTTGCCCGGCGCCGCCAGAAAGAGACGGCCTGCTCTTTGCCATAAAATTAAAGAGCAACAAAATTGCCAAAATGCCAAAAGAGCTTGCCAGCAGCATAATGTTTCTACCCCCGAAGAATGGCTTTTTGAACAACTTCTTGAAAAAAATACCACAAGAATGAAGCACAAAAATACAACTGCCGGGCATGCGGCGCTTGCGTGTGCGTCAGCTCTGTATTCCCGGCCTCAACAGTTCTTCTGCCCGGCTTCCTCCGCAGCCTGAATGTAGCGTACCACGGATTCCGAAAAACCGTCGATGTGCGTCCAGTCGCCGTAGCCGATGCCGTTTTTGTAGCTGCCTACGTTAATCATATATCCCTTGCCGTTGGAAGCCGGGATGCAATCCGCACTTTGCTCGTCCGTAATAACCACTATGCGGTCATAAACGCCCGGCAACGCGGCAAGGGCCCGTCCAAGAAAGGTAGCCCCGCGCGGCTGTGAGGCCGTTATCGCGTCACGCAGGGCCAGCCCTTTACGCGCCGGCACTTCCACCAGATTGTTGGAAAAGCTGAACACTCGCGCCCGCTGTGTTACGCCAACCAGCAACACGGCCAGGGCAGCGGCGGCATCCAGGCGGGTAAGGTCGCTTTTGCGGGAAAGGGCCGCGTCCATGGAACCGGAAACATCCACCACAACAGCGGTTTTGCCCGGCAGAGGATCCAGCGCCGCCAGCGTCAGCCGCATGGCCTTATCCAGAACCGGTTCAAACACAGGCGCGGCGTTTGCCGCTGCCACAAAGCGAAAAGGCAAGGCTTTGGAATGGGCAGCGCCTTTCAGCAGGGCATCTGTTATCAGGTCTTCGTCCACTCCGGCTTCCGCCATATTCCTCAGGTTGCGCAGCAGGGCCAGGTACCCCAGCCTGTTTTCCCGCAGCAGGCGGGTGAAGGCTTCCTTTTTATCCGCCCCGCAAGAAAGCGCAACCTCCCAGGTATCCGGGGAAGGCAGCGTGCCTTCCACAAGCTGCTTCCACGTTCTGGCCTGATCCTCATCCTTTGGTTTGGCATGCACCATAAACAGCGCATCCCGCAGCCGTACCGCGCCCGGGCGGTCATACTTCGCAAGCTGGTAGGCGTCAAACTTCTGAAATGCCCTGGCCAGACCCAGCTTTACCTGGCGGGACAGTGGCTGCCTTCCTTCGCGCCAGTACAAGGTCAAAAATTCCGCCAGTTCATCGGCGCGTTGGATAACGCGGGCCAGGGTTTCGGCTATTTTGGGCCTGCCCGGGTGACGGGCCAGTTCACGCAGCAAAAGAAGCGGCGCATGGCGCAGCTTGCCGTCTTCACGGGCCTTTACAGCAAGCCTTGCCACCTGATCCGGGTCACAAAGCGGCACCAGTCCTTGAATGCGTTCCGCAATGCCGATGCCGCTTTCATAAAAATTGTCTTCCCAAAGCAAGCAGGCCATAAGGGAACGTTCCAACTGCGCGGTGGTTGAAAGGACAGGGGCCAGGGCGCCTTCATGGGTGCGTGGTTTTTTTGTGAATATGTTTAAGCGCATAGCGCAGGCTCCTTGTTATTTCGGGTTTGAAGGTTTTTTCACCATCCGAACCCGTTTGGGGGAATAGGTGCATACAGCGTTTTACAGACGAAGTAACTGCATGCTTCACCACCCGGTTTTTGAAATATTTTGACCCTGCCGCCTTCTGGAGGAACACGCGAAGACTGTGTTCCGCCTTGCCGGATTCCGCCGGCAAGGCGTTGGAGCGAAGGAACAGTCTTCTTCACCATCCACGGCTGGCTTGGGGGAACAGACGAATACGGAGTATAAACCATGGAGCATAACGATGCAGTCGCATTCTTCACCACCCGGGCCTAATATCATTGAGAGGCTGTTGCACAATGGCCTTTTTGCCCTTTTGCTGCGTCGTGCTTCGTCCCGCGCGAAGGTCATATATGCTTGAATATACTCCCTCCGCACGGAACTCGCACTCCTTGCAAAAGAACAAAAATTCTCATTGTGCAATAGCCTCATTGAGACATTACATTTAGCGCTTTCGGCCCCCGCGCCTGCTTTTGCCCCCTTCATTACCGTCATCAGGGGCCATTTTGACCAGACGCGGTTCAAAACGCGCCACAATATCCACCAGATCGCTCTGGGCGGCCATGACCGCATGGATGTCCTTGTAGGCCATGGGCGCTTCATCCAGGCCGCCGGAGATCAGGTGTACGCCCGCGTCTTCCAAAAAACGGCGCACATCTTCGCGCTTAAGGGCCTTGATGGCTGCCGTGCGGCTCATCTGCCGCCCCGCCCCGTGGGAACAGGAATTAAGCGCGTCCCCGTTGCCCCGGCCTTGCACCACAAAACCCGGGCTGCCCATGGAACCGGGCACCACGCCCAGCACACCCTTGCCCGCCGGGGTAGCCCCCTTGCGGTGGACAATTACCGTTTCTCCGTCATGTTCTTCTTCCCAGGCAAAATTGTGGTGGTTTTCCACCGCCGCCAGAGGACGCGCCCCAAGGTTCGCCAGCACATAGCGGTGAATCAGTTCATGGTTGGCCGCGGCGTATTTTCCCATAAGCTGCATGGCGGCCCAATATTCCTGGCCTTCGGCGGAATCAAGATCCAGCCAGGCCAGGTGCTGCAACTTCTGGGGCAGACATGGCCGCAAGGTCTGGGCCAGCTTGCTGTAATGCCCGGCCACTTCTTCCCCGGTTCCCCGGCTGCCGGAATGGCTCAGCAAGGCCAGGTATACGCCTTTTTCCAGCCCCAGGGCGGGGTTTTCAATATGCAGCTCGCCAAACTCCACAAAATGGTTGCCCCCTCCACTGCTGCCAAGCTGCTTCCAGGCCTTGTCCTTCAAATGGGCGGTAACGCGGGCGGCATTCCAGTCTTCTTCCATAACCGCGTGGTCACGCCGCTCATCCTTTTCAAAAGACGCGCCCACGCCGAAGCGGGTTTCTTCCTCAATGGCGCGGACAAGCCGGTCGCGCTGCCCTGTAAGGCCAGATACGGGCATATCCAGCACTGTAAGCCGCATGCGGCAGGCTATATCCACACCCACGGCGTAGGGAATGACGGCGTTTTTTACCGCCAGCACGCCGCCTATGGGCAAACCGTAACCGGTATGCGCGTCCGGCATAAGCGCGCCACGCACCGCCACGGGCAGCATGGCCGCGCCGCACATTTGCGCGAGCGCGGATTCCTCAAGCCCTATGTCGCCCCATTGCTTCCAGGGCGCGGGCGTGTTGCGCGGCTTGAAGCGGATACCCGCCGGGAAAACTTGCAACACCGCTTCGGCCAGGGGGCCAAGCAAGCGGTCGTCCAACATGCTTTGCGGGTTGTCCACCAAGCGGGCCAGGCGTTCCATTATATCAAAAACATCCGCCCCGGCGGCAATGGCCGTATTGATGGCCTTCATGGCCAGGGGCATTATTGCCGGATGGTTGGGCAAACCAAGTTCATTCATTTCTTTTGCGCTGATCATAACAAGTTCCTTATTGCAAATTTCTTATTGAGACTATTGCAGGCAGTGTCGTCACGAGCGTGAATTTTGTTCTCTGACAAGGAAGAAAGCCTTTTTATGGAGGGAATGTACTCTTACGGTACTTGACCGTAATAAAAAGGCTTTCTGACGCAGGCAGAGGGCAAAAGGCACCTCGTGGCGGCACTGCCTAACGTGATAAGCCACGCCTTGTCGTTCTGCTGCACGGCGCGCGCCGTAATGTTCATAAAAAGCGGCAGCACTTCCATGCAGGTTTTTGTATGAAGCGATGGTTTTTCTGTCAGAAAGGCCCCGCCGCCCGCCAGGGCAAGCGGCACCAGCAACTGGTCGGCCAGGTGCTGTTCCACCGGCACTTCGGCCCGCAAAAAGGACATGGCCCTGTCCGCCGCCCGCCGCGCCACCACTTCCGCTGAAAGGCCCTTCTGCCCTATGCCGGCGCAAACCGTTGCGCCGGATTCACGCCGCACCGTTACCAGCAAAGCGTTGCCGGGGCCTTCCGCGGCGTGCGTTTCTGTTTCAATGCGCAGGGCTTCTTCCTGCAGTCCAAGCGGGGCCAGATTTTCCGCCAGCAGCGCGGCCTTTTCCCGTTCCGCTATTCGGGCCTCCAGGTTGTACAGGCGAATGTGCCCGTCCGCGCCGGTAAAGGCCCCGCAGGTGCAAGCTTCCAAAGGCTTCAGGGACGGAACCGGCGTAATTTCCACGCTAATGCTGCCGCCCCCGATCTGCATGAAGCCAAGCCGGTTCAGCCGCGCGTCAAGGCGCGGGCCAAGCCTTTCCAGCCAGGGGAACAGGGTGTCCTGTAAAAATTCAAATGGCGGGGCAAATGGCACATGGGTGCCGCCGGTTACAGTCAGGCGCGAAGGGCCGGACGCCGTCAAAAGCGCGGGAACCAAAGCCTGCATGACCAGCGTGCAGCTGCCGCCGCTGCCGATATCAAAATTATATTCTCCGGGCCGAACAGGGCCGGGCGCGAAGGATATTTCTGTGGAGTTTATGGAATCTCCCGCCACTTCCGCCCCGCAAAGCTGTTGCGCCGCGCGCACGCAGGCCAGGTGCTGGCGCTTCAACCCGGGCTTGGGCCGGTTGGCGCGGATGTTCACCATGCGGAAAGGACGGCCAAGGGCCATGGAAAGGGCCAATGAAGCCCGCAAAACCTGCCCGCCGCCTTCGCCCAGACTGCCATCCACCGTTACGTATTGTTTTTGCATTGCTTTTTCCCCTGTGGCGCGGCCCTTGCCGCGCAATTCACTCATTTCAATCGTAAATTTTTTTATCGTCATATACCAACTGCTTAGCAGATACCATGCCAAACCCGTTCGCGCCGTAACAGACTGTAATGATTAAGCCTGCCTGTCACGCTTGCAAAAATTTAAAATCCAATTTATAAAAAAGAATAAATAACGATAAAAAAGGATAAACAAGCCCGTGCCCACCAAAACCGTAGTAATAGGCATGCTGGGTTCCACCCTGGACCAAGGCGCTTCACAAAAACGCTGGGGGCGCTGGCGGCCCACCGTGGCCCTGGGCCAGCACCCGGACTTGCTGATTGACAGGCTGGACTTGCTGCACAGCGCAGCCCACAAACGCCTTGCCGACATTGTGGTGGATGATCTTGGCGTTGTCGCGCCGGAAACCGCCGTTGTCCGGCACCCTTTTGAGGTATCCAACCCCTGGGATTTTGAAGAGGTTTACGCCGCGCTGTATGACTTTGCCCGCGCCTACCCCTTTGATACGGAAAAGGAAGAATACCTTGTCCATATTACCACCGGCACGCACGTTATCCAAATATGCCTGTTTCTTTTGATTGAATCGCGCCATATCCCGGCCAAGCTTGTCCAGACAGGCCCTTCGCCCGGCCGCGCCGACAACCCGGCGGGGACATACGGTATAATCGACCTGGATCTTTCCCGCTATGACAAGCTGGCGGAACGCTTCAAGCAACAGGCGCGGGGTGATGTAAGCTTTTTAAAATCCGGCATTGAAACCCGCAACGCCGCCTTCAACGCCATGATTGAGCGCATTGAGGAAGTATGCGCGGAATCTGTCGAGCCTATTTTGCTTACCGGCCCGACCGGGGCGGGCAAGTCGCGCCTGGCCCGGCTTATTTATGAATTGCGCAAACGGCGCAGGCTGGTGCGGGGCGATTTTGTAGAGGTAAACTGCGCCACTTTGCGCGGAGACGCGGCCATGTCAACCCTGTTCGGGCACAAAAAGGGCGCGTTCACCGGCGCCATGGCCGACAGGAACGGCCTTTTGCGCCAGGCGGACGGCGGGGTGCTGTTTCTGGATGAAATAGGGGAATTGGGCTGCGATGAACAGGCCATGCTGCTGCGGGCCATTGAGGCCAAGCGCTTTTATCCCCTGGGCGCGGATACGGAAACCGGCAGCGATTTTCAACTTATCTGCGGCAGCAACCGCCCGCTGGAGCAAATGGCCGCTGAAGGAAAATTTCGCGAAGACCTGCTGGCCCGCATCAATATCTGGGCCTTCCGCCTGCCGGGCCTGGCCCAGCGGCCGGAAGACATTGAACCGAACCTTGACTATGAACTGAACCGCCATGCGGAACGCAGCGGCAAAATGACGCGCTTTAACCGGGAAGCCCGCGAATTGTTCCTGTCTTTGGCAACTTCCCCGTCAGCCGTCTGGCGCGGCAATTTTCGTGATTTGTCCGCCGGGGTCATGCGTATGGCCACCTTGGCGCGCGGCGGGCGCATAAGCGCTGAAATAGTCCAAGAGGAATGGCAGCGCCTGCAAAACGCCTGGCAGGGCATTGCCGAAACCGGAAGGCCGGCAAGCCCGGCAAACGCGGCATTTGAAATCCGGGCGAACGCGGCATTTGGAAGCCGGGCGAACGCGGCATTTGAAAGTCGGACGGGCGCGGCAGATGACGCAGCCCTGCTGCAAGGGCTTATGGGAGAACGCAGCGCCGGGCTGGATCCGTTTGACCGCCCGCAACTGGCCTGCGTTGTGCGCGCCTGCCGTGAGGCCCGCAGCCTGTCCGAAGCCGGGCGCGCCCTGTTTTCTGAATCCCGCAAGAAAAAAGCCCACCCTAATGACGCGGATCGCCTGCGCAAATACCTGGCATCCTTCGGGTTGGACTGGGAAAGCGTGCGGTAGCGGAATATGATGGAATTGAGGCCATTGCACAATGGCCTCGAATTACTTGCGCAGCAAGCTAGAGCAATTTACGATTGAAATGAGTGAATTGCTCAGCAAGGATTTGTCTTCAAATCCTTGCCGCGAAATAGTCGTAGGCGAGCTTTGCTCGCCGTTAAGCGACTATTTCAAGCGTAAACCACTCTAAGAAGAAAAGCCTCGTATTCCTCTTTCATTGGCAGTTCCATATCCACACGGATCTGCCTCCGCTGCGTGACGGTCGTTTCTCCGGCCTGCGGGTTAAAGCCTTCTTTGGGAACCAGCGCCCAATAAAACCCGATGCCTCGCTTTTGCCAGGCAGGCAGGTTGTTAAAATTGATGTCATAGCTGAAAAGCAGTTCATTCTTTTCAGCCGGGCCAGGCGTCCGCAAGGGTGGACTGGAACAGCGCGTCCAGGCCAGCCTTTTCCTTTTCCGCGTCCAGCGCGGGCGTTTCCTGTTCCAGCCGTTTCAATTCTTCCTTTACAAAGGCCTCTGTCAGCGGCGGGGGCGTAAAGCCGTCCTGCTCGCCGCCCCACTGCTTGGCTTCCACCAGGGCGTCCAGTTCTTGCCGCAAGGCGGCATCGGCAATTACCCCGTCCATCAGCCGGTCAAAGCGCATGGGCGGCACGCCCTTGCCCTGTTCGATCCAGCGCATGGCAAGCAGGGGCCGCAGCATGTAAAACCACGCCTTTATGGACGGCTTCCTTTCCCAATAACGCGCCCGGCTTTTTTCCATAAGGCTGCGGTAATGGTGCCAGGCCCGGATGGGCGATGTACAGGACGGCGCTATTTCTCTAAGGCGGGCGGCCAGGCCCCCGGCTTCCCTGTACACCAGCGGGGAACTTAACCATTCCAGAAGCGGCGGGTTGGACAGGCGGAACAGCTTGAGCGCCTTGCGCAGTTCCCAGCCGTTTATGTCCAGTTCCCCCACCGGCGTCATTTCAATGCCCAGTTCCAGAACATCGCGCCTTTCTTCCGGGGCCACGCCAAGGTACCATTCCGGCTTATGCGCATAGATGAAACGCACATCGAAGTCTGAATCTTCAGAAGCAAAACCCCAGCCCCGGCTGCCGGATTCCACCGCGTACAGGACTTTTACGCCATGTTCCAGCTCGGCGGCGGACAATCTGGCCTGAATGGCGTCCTGCGTGGCGGCGGGGACGGAAAAACCTTCCGCGAAGCGCGGGGCGCAGTATGGCGCCGAAGCTGGCGTGCCTTTACAAAACCCGGCCTTGCGGGGTTTGTCATCAATCTCTGGCAGGCCCGCTTTGCCCTGATCATAGCAGGCCAGCACGCAAGCTTCAGCAAATTCGGCATCATATACGCCGGTAAAGGGCGCATTTTCCCGTAGCGCGTCCACCGCGTCAAGGCGTTCCAAGATGCGCGGTTCCACTTCCCGCCAGGGGTATTCGCCTTTTTTTATGGCGACCAGTTCCTGCCGGTTTTGCAGGGGGAAGACGATTTTGCCGGTTTGCAGCAATTCTTCCATTTGATCCAAAGCGCGCAGGGCGTGCGAAAGGGCTTTGAAGTCCAGCCCTTCATTGCGTTCGGCCTCTTCGGCCCGCGCCCCGTAGCGCCGCATGTCCGCTTCCACACGGGTTATCAGTTCCGGCATGCGCACCGTGCCCATGTGCAGCTTGCCGCAAAGCTGCAAGGCCCGCTCGTTCTGGACGCTTACAACAGAGCAAAAAACGCCGTCCGCGCAGGCAGCGGCAAGCGCGTCCAGGCAATCGTTCAGGCGGCCAGGCGGGCAGTCAGCCGGGCAGTCAGGCGGGCGCGCATCCGGATAATGCGCCCGCAACCAGCCGCGCACCGCTTTAAGGGCGCCCACCCGTGAACCCTTGATGCCGTACTTTTTCGCCTGCCCAAGGCTGTATTCGGCATAGGCCCTTCCCTTGCCGGTATCCATAAGCCGCAGGGGGTTGGCAAACACGGCATCCAGCGCCGGGTGCCGGTAAAGCGTGCAGGCCGCGTGTGACGGCGCGAACAGCACGTCCAGCGCCCCGGTGTCACCGGCGGGCAACAGCTTTAGCAGCCAATGCTGCGCGGACCACAGGTCAATATCCACGTCTCCGGCCATATTGCGGCTTTCAGCGTTGCCGGTGGAAAAGTGCAGGCTTTTTGGGGCCTTGTTCAGCGCCAAAGATGCGCTGGAAGGCAAAAAAATGCCCCGCACGTCAATATCGGACTTGCCCGGCGTTTCCGTGCCGTACAGGGTGGATCCGAACAGGGTCAAAAAAAGCAGTGAAGCGCCATATTCCCGACAAAGCGCCCTTGCCTGTTCAAGTAGTTGGTCATGCATATTTTGTTCCATAGTCAGCCTTTTGTCCGCCGCAATGCTTCAGTTGCGGGCTGCCGCGCCCCTTATGACAATCTCGCGGGCGTTGTTGCGCTTCGCTTCACAACGCCAGATTTCATCAGGATAGATAATTTCAATGACGAAACGCCTTACCGGAAGCGCGTCTTGGAAAATTTGGCGTCCAGGTGTTCCACTTCCAGGTAGGACATGGGTGAAACGGGTTTAAACAGGGCGAAGGTTTTAAGTATGCCCAAAGTGGCGGCGCTTTCCAGCGGGGATACGAAGGAGCAGTCCATATCCATGAAGTGGGGCTGCTTTTTCCATATCCGCATCTGTTCGCCGGTTATGGCAAAAAAACCCGAATGGGGGTTGGCGGCGCGGGCGCAGGTTACGGGCAGCAAGTCCGTGGCGTGCGTTACAAGTTCATTTTCTTCCTTGACCATGGCTTTGAAGGGCGCGGTGGCCCTTGGCTCAAGGTCGCCGTCAACGTAGGTTTTGTAGGCCATGCCAAGGTTGTTCGCTTCATAGCGGTTGGGCATCAGCACCCGTTTGGGGCCGAACTTTTCATTGAAAAGGCGCAGTTTGGCAAAGAACAGCGGGTCTCTTACCGCTATGTCGTCTTCGGAATAGACAAACCAGTCGTAGTTGTCGGCGTTTTCCGCCATTATACGGTGGGCCGCGAAGGGCAGCAGCATGGGGTTTTCCACCCACACGCTCAGCCAGCGCGCGTCGTAGCGCAAGCTTGCTTCCGCATTCATCAGGTGGTCTTCTCCAGTGGTTATTACCAGCAAGTCCACGTCATTGTCGTGCGCAGCGGGCGGAAGGGCATCGAAGCGGCGGCCCCTGATGTTCATGGATACCGCCTTGCCGAAGTGCCCGCACCAGCAGAGCAGGACTTCTTCAAGGGCTTTTTTTCTGCGTTCCTGCGCCCCGTCCGTGGTGGATGAATAGGAAGAATTTTTATCTGGCTTGAAATAGTGAGCTATTATTACAAGGGTTTTCACCTGTTGCTCCTTTTTGCCGGATGGTGTCGGCAAAAGAGTGAATTTTGTTCTTCAGCAAGGAACAAAAGCTTTTTATAAGCTGTTGGCAAAGTCCTCTTTGTCAACAGGTCTACCTGGGTTCCTTCAAGCTGCCGTCAAACCCGGCCAGAACGGGGTAGAGAAAATATTCAATAATGCGCCTGTCGCCAACATTTATCTCTGCGGTTACGGCCATGCCGGGCAACAGGGTAAAGCCGGGCGGCAGGTTGCGCATGTGCGCCAAAGGTTCTTCCGGCAGCTTCAGCCTTGCGCGGTATACGCTTTGTTCGCCCGCCGGGGTTTGCTTCAAAAAGGCGTCTTCACTTACCGCTATGACGGTGGCGTCCAGCTTGCCGTGCTTTTGGAAGGGCATGGTTTCCAGCTTTACCCGCGCTTCCTGCCCCACCCGCACAAAGCCTATATCCATGGGCTGTATTTCAATTTCCACCTCAAGCTTGGCATCCAGCGGCACCAGAGTAACCAGGGCCTCGGCCTCATTGGCTACGGAACCGGCGTTGCGCCGGGCCACTTCCAGCACCACGCCATCCATTGGGGCGCGTATGTCCACCAGTTCGCCCATTTTTTTGGCCTTGCTGAACTGTTCACGGGCGGTATCCAGCTCACGCCCCACGGCCACCAGCTCTTGCGCGGTATCATTGTGCCAGCGGGTCAAAAAGGCGTTCCTGTCCGCTTCGGTGCTGGCTATTTCATGCCGCAGCTCTTGCAGGCGGCTTTCCATACGCAGCACGTCACCGGCTATGGCGTGCTTGTCTTTTTGCACTTCCAGATAGCCCGCCTTGGATTCCATGCCCTTTTCATAGAGCTTGCGGCGCATTTCTTCAAATTCCGCAAATATTTTCAGGCGTTCTTCGCGGTGCACAAGGTCGCGGCCCGTGGCGTCCAGTTCCACTTCAAGGCGCTTGATTTGTTCCGCATAGGTCTTCAGGCGGGAATCATATTCCGCCTGCCGGTTGCGAAAAATGCCCGCTTGCAGGCGCTGTTCGCGCAAGTCCGTGCCGGATGGCGGGGGGGCTGCGGGGCCGGGCGTCACGGTAGGCGGCGTTGGGGACGGCGCTGGGGATGGAGTTGGAGATGGCGCGGTGGACGGCGTTGGGGACGGCGTGACGGATGCCTCACCGGGCTTGCCGCCGGCATTGGATCCGGCACCTTCCGCAGAACCTTCAGCGGTACTGCCGCCGGGACCTCCCGCAGCGCCTTCCACAGCGCCTTCAGCAGAAGCGCCGCCGGAATTTTCAGCGGGTTTTTCCGGCGGGTATGCCACGCCGTCCAGCTCGCATTGCAGGCGTTCCTTCAGGGCCGCGTAACTGCTGATGCGCGCTTCCAGCTGGGTCATGTCCGCCTGGGCGAAGGTGGCGTCAAGCACGACCAGCACTTCCCCTTTGCGCACCACCTGGCCCATGTTCACCCGCACATCTTTGATCAGCGACGTGCTGTAGGCCTGCAAGACAACCGGGGTATCCACGGTGACAACCTTGCCCGTGCTGGTGACTATTTTATCTATGCGGCCGAATATGGCCCACAAAATGGCAAAGCACAACAGGGCGGCGCAACTGTAAAGCGTCCAGCGCGCGCCCAAAGGCGGGGCCGCGCGTTCCAGCAGTACCCTGTCCGGCTGGAAGCGCAACACTTCTTTGGGCACCGGTTTGGCCGCCTGCCGGGCGGCCTGATTTGCTGGCTGGCCATTAGCCTGGCCAGACGCCTGGCCGGGCGCCTGACCTGCTGGCTGACTGGCTGCCTGATTTGGTGTCTGGGCTGCCAGGCCTGCCGGATTGCCCAACAGACTGCCCAATGGAATACCCGCCTTGCCAGCCGGATTGCCAGCCGGGCTGCCCGCGAAATCTGCCGGATCCTGACCAGCGGCGCAACCGGGGTGCCCCGGTCTTATGCGGCACACGGCGCGCGCGGCAAGGGCCTGCAGCCTGCCGGGCAAGCGCCGGGCAAGCGCCCATTTTTTACCGGCCCATTCCCGTGTTTCCGCGAGCCACGGCTTCATGACGCCGCCCCCTTTGCCCCTTGTACTGCGGTTATGCCGCTGGCCTGGGTATCCCACAGGGTGCGGTATATTTCGCACTGGGCGTAAAGCTGCTCATGTGTGCCCGCGCCCGCCAGACGGCCGGCATCCAGTACCAGAATGCCGGTGGATCCGCGCAGCATGGAAAGGCGGTGGCTTACAATTATCATGGTGCGGCCTTTGGCAATGGCCTGAATATTGTGCTGTATTTCCGCCTCGCTTTCCGGGTCCAGCGCGCTGGTGGCCTCGTCAAAGATCATCAGCTTCGGGTCTGTAAGCAGGGCGCGGGCAATGGCCAGGCGCTGGCGCTGCCCGCCGGAAAGGTTGACCCCGCCTTCTTCCAGCATGGTGTTGTAGCCTTCGGGCAGGCCTTCTATGAAGCTGTGCGCGGCGGCCAGGCGGGCGGCGTGCATAATCTCTTCCAGCGTGGCCGTGGGTTTGGTCATGGCTATGTTGTCCCGCACCCGGCCGCGAAAAAGGAAGTTGTCTTGCAGCACCACGCCTATGCTGCGGCGCAAGTGGGCAATGTCCAGGTCGCGAATATTGTAGTTGTCTATCCAGATATCGCCTTCCTGCATGGGGGCAATGCGCTGGATAAGCCGGGTGAGCGTGCTTTTGCCGGAACCGGAACGCCCCACCACACCGATAATGCTCCCGGCGGGGAAAGAAAAGCTTACGTCTGAAAGCGCGGCGGCGGCATCTTTGGAATAGCGGAAGGTTACATTACGGCAGCGCAAGGCCCCTTCAAGACGCGGCAAAACGCCCCGGCCCTCGCCGCCTTCCTGCGGTTCATCCATCACCTGGGAAAGCATGTCCAATGAAATGCGCGTTTCCTGGTACTGCTGAATAAGCCCGGCTATTTGCACCAGCGGGCCGCTTACCCGGGCGGAATACATGTTGAAGGCCACCAGCGCCCCCACGCTCATGGCGTTGTCAAATATCAGGTACACGCCCCACCACAGGATGGACAGGGTCATTATTTTTTGCACAATTTGCATGAAGGTGTTTATGGAAAGCCCGATTTTGCCCACCCGGAAGCGCATGCCGGTAGCCACGGCGGAACGGTTGTCCCAGCCCCGGCGGCGCAAGGGTTCCAAAGAAAGAGACTTGATTGTGGGCATGGCGCGGATGCTTTCAACCAAAAAGGCCTGACGCTCGCCTTCTGTGGCGTAAAGGTCTTGCAGCTTGCGGCGGAATGGCCCCATTGCCAAGAAAATGACCAGGGCGCTCAGGCCGGAAAACAGCAATACCAGCAAGGTAAGCCGCCAGCTGTAGGCCAGCAGGATGGGCAGCACCACTATAAGTGAAACACTGTCCAGCATGGCCCCAAAAAGCCTGCCGGTAAGAAATTCGCGAATTTTTTCCGGCTGCTGCATGTGCTTGATGAGTATGCCAACGGGGATTTTTTCAAAAAACGGCAGGCCTATGGACGATAAATGTTCAAAGGTGCGTATAGCCAGGCGCAAATCTATTATGCTGGTGGCGTGCAGCAACAAATAGGAACGCAACCAGCTGAAAATGCCTTCAAAAAGAATAGCCACAAGCATGCCTATAGCCAGCACATGCAAGGTGGCCTCGGCATGGTGGGTAACCACGCGGTCTATAATAAGCTGAAAAAACAGCGGCATGGCAAGGCCGATTACCTGCATGGCAAGGGAAGAAAGCCCCACCTCGGCCAGGTTGCCCTTCATATGTTTTATTTCATCCATAAAAAAGGCGAAGCCGAATTTTTTTGGCCCCACAGGTATGGCGCTGGGCATTTCCGTGGCTTTTATGAAGGTGGCTTCCCCCGTCCAGATAGCCAGCACATCGGCAACCGGCACAGTGGCCCGCCCGGCAAAGGGCTGGTCGGGGTTTTCAATTTCCAGGGTATCAATTTGCCCGCTTGAACCGGACGGCCCGCCTTGGCCATTTGAGCCGCTTGAACCGCTTGAACCGCTTGAACTGGCCGCCCCACTTGAATCACCCACCCCGGCGCTGTTAAGGCCCCACAGAATCAACAGCCCCTCACCCCGGCAATGCAAAATAACCGGCAGGGCCGCCGGAATTTGCGCCAGCCCCTCCAAAGTCATTTGTGAACTGTGCCCGGCAAAGCCGTTGTTTGCCAGCATGCGCATAAAGAGCTTTCTGTCCGGTTCCTGCCCCTGCAAGAGGTAGGTATGCACAAGGTCTTCCACCGCAATGTCCTTGCCGTGGTGCCGGGCTATGCTTACCAGGGCCCGGGCGTGGCGGTGCGGCTGCCTTATGGGGGAAAGCAGAAGGGCAAGCCCTTCCCACATGCGGGCCAGTTCCGCAAAGGGTATGCGCAGTTGGGTGGGCGGGCTTGTTTGCGGGTCAAGTATCAGGGCCAGCTTTTTTTCTGCCTCCTGCCCGGCAAACAGCACGGGCGTGGGGCCGTCTTTGCCGCGCAGCATAAGCATGGCCGGGGCGGAAAGGGGGCGGGCGGCAATGTCTTCAATAGACGCGCCTTGCAGCAGGTTGGCCTCAAACCCCAGGCTTCTGGCCAGGTTGTACAGGGTTTCCTGTTCCAGCGGGCCATCGGGTATGGCAAAGCCCTGCGCCGGGGGCAGCTTGCAGATGTGCGCGGCCAAAGACAGGCAGGGCGCTACAGACAACGGGAAAAGCATGATGGCACCTTGAAATTATACAACTTGCCAAAAACTGGCTACATATTGCCGCGCTTCAGCAACACGCCGGCCTTCATCAGGTCTGTTTGCCGGGGCAGAAGCTTGTGCAGGGCGTAGCGGGCCAGAATGGTCTTGCGGGCCGCCGCGCGCATATGGTCAAGCTTTTCCCGGTGTTCCAGGCAATGGATTACGCGCTCGGCCAGGGCGTTGTGGTCCCAAAAATTCACCATGTAGCCGTTTACGCCTTCACGCAGCACCTCGCGCACCGGCTCGGTATCTGAAGAAACCAGCAGGCAGCCGCAGCTCATGGCTTCCAGCATGGACCAGGAAAGCACAAAAGGCGCGGTAAGGTACACATGCACGTCAGAGGCCCGCAACAGGGCGCGGTACTGGTCGTACGGCTGGAAGGGGATAAAGTGCACGCGGCTTTCATCCAGCTGCACTTCTTCCTGCAGCACCTGCTTCCATGTTTTGCCGTCTTTGCGGGTTCCGCCGTAGGCCGTGCGGTCATCGGCCATAATGACCACCTGGGCCTTTGGCCGGGCCTCCAGCACAGCGGGCAGGGCGCGGTAAAAGGTGTGGAAGCCCCGGTAAGGTTCCAGCCCGCGCGTGGCATAGGTGACTATTTCTTCCGCGCCGGAAAGGTCAAGCTCACGCAACTTCACGCCCTGGGTTTTGGCCGGAGAAAAGAACTGCACATCCACCCCGTCATGCAACACATGGAGTTTGCTGTGAAATTCCTTTGGGTGCTGGTCGCGCTGCCAAAAGGTTGGGGTAATGCCCACGGTGCATTCCGCAAGGGCGGAAAGGGTGCAGAGGTTGCATTGGCGGTTTTCTGCCAAATTGACCAGCGAAGGCGGCTTGCCCCCGGCAAAAAAGGCCGTATCGGCCCCGTGGGTGTAAAACCATTCAAAATAGCCCATGTGCATGGCATTGGGGAAAATATCCGGCGCGTACATGCAGGAACCAAAGCCCACATGGCCGTGCACCACATCCGGCCGGAAGCCTTCGCGGTGCAGTTTGGTCATGGCGTCGGCAAAGCGTTCACCCTGGGCCAGAATGGTCAGGTATTTCTTGCGCGGGGTGTTAGGGGTTTCTTCCGGGGCCGGAAGCGGCACATGACGCCAGTCCACCCCGGGCACGCGCACATCATTGCGCCGGTAGTGCGAAAGAAAAATTACCTTGTTGGCTGGATCCGCCGCCAGCTCCACAGCCAGGCGGTGAAACTGGCCGGGGAAATTGTTGTGGGCCAAAAGAATATTCATGAAAACGCCCCGCAAAGCATAAAATAGATAAAAAAAGTGTAAAAAAAGCGCGAAAAACAAATAAAAAAACGGTCGAATAAAGACATAGCAACATGTTACAGGCTTTGCAACAAAAATAATCTACAAAGCCAGATAAGGCCTTACAAATTATTTCATTTAAATAAGCATGTTAAGGAAATATTTATTTACAGGCCCCGCCATTGCTTGCATTTTGATTTTTTCGCATGCAGACAATATAAATGTTTTCAGCATGTTATTTGAATAAAAAAAATGCCGGGCCACGCAAGCAAGTTGCACGGCCCGGCAGGCTTGGGTGTTATAAAGCGCTAGGCTTTGGGCGTAAGGCCGCTAGCCACATAGTGCCCGGCGGATTGCTGGCTGAAGCTAAGCTGGTACCACTGGTTGGCGCTGGCGCTGTTCAGCAGGGTGCCCACGCTGTTCAGGCTTATGTCGCCGCCAAAGAACTGCTGGGCCTCACTTGCGCCGTTAAAGTTCATCACATCCTGACCCTGGAAGGCGCCGCCTGCAAAGCTGAGGACATTGAGATTCTCTGGATCCGGCGCGCCTATGCGCACCTCAATAAAGCCGGAAGTATTCCTGCGGAAGCTCAGATCGCCCCAGCTGTTAAGGTCGGCCAGGTTTGCGGTGCCCGCGGCGCTTACGCCGAAGATCTGCACCTTGTCGTCACCATCGCCAGCCGCGTTGGTAATGAAGGCCTTCATATTCTGAATCTGAATGTTGTAAACGTCTGAACCGGCCTCGCCATTCATGCTGTAGCCGTAAGAACCGCCGACATCCTGCACGGTAATGGTGTCATTGCCCGCCCCGGTTTTGATAGAGGGACAACGGGCGTTGATAAGTACGGAATCATTGCCGCTGCCCAGCTGGTAATCGGTAAAGCCTTCTATGTGGGCGCTTGTGGCCACGCCGTCCACGGTCAGGGCGGCCTTTGTGGGATCCCACGGATTGTCACGGGTCAGGTTCAGGGTGATATTATTGTTGCTTTCAAAATACAGTTTGTCCCAGGTTGAGGGATCCTGGCTGTTGCTGCCCACAAGGCTGACCGCGAAGGCGGCGGGGTTGCTTATGTGCGACACATAGACGCGATCCTCCCCAGCGCCGCCAATGTAGGTATCATTCCCGCCATCGGTATAGTATTGAATCGTAGCGCCGGCAGATACCGCGCTGGCATCCACATAATCCGCGCCATCGGTGCCGAAGTATTCTTCAATATTGCTTATGTTGAGGTTCACAACCTTGCTGCCGTCAACCGTAACCATGCCAAGCGTTCCGTTGGTGTTGAACTGCATTTCGGATGAAGCCCCGCCAATTTTCAAACCGTTGCCGGATTCACTGCCGTTGAAGGAGGAGCCGCCGTTGATGGTGACGCTGCCGCTGGCTTGCGGGTCAAAATAGAACATATCCCAGCCAGCGCCGCCAGCAAGGACATCGCCGGTGCCGCCGTAAATAACGTCATCACCGGCACCGCCGGAAATGGTGTTGCCCATGCCGCCGTTCACCGTGGCCCCGGAGCTGAAGAGCCAGTCCGCCCCGCTGCCGCCGTACACAGCGCTGTTGCTGCCGACAACGTTAATGCGGTTGGCCGCCGTGCTGGAGGCAACGTTTATCAGCATGTTACTGCCGTAGCGCTTGCCCTTGAGGTCTTCCACGTCAACGCCTGAGAAGTTAAGGGTGAGCTGTTCCCCGGTGTAATGGTTGGTGCTGGTCATGGAGGAACCGCCAGTTATTGTGTCGAAATTCCACATACTCCAGTTTTCAGTATCCCACAGTTCGGCAAAGTCCAGGGTGTCGTTATTCACGTCAAAGTCATTAATGGCAATGATGCCGCCGCTGATATTTTTGCCCAGCTTGATAAGGTCGTTACCCGCGCCGGTGTTCGCGTTCAATGCGTAATTCGCCTTTTCTATCTGGTTAAAATAAACGGTATCATTGCCAAGGCCGGTATTTATGACCATGCCGGCATGGGCATTGGCTGTGCGGGCAACGCTTATGGAATCGTTGCCTTCACCAAGGGTATACCCTTCAAACCCATTCACTTGTATATTGTTGGCCTTTTGCCCGGCAACAGATACCGCCGCATCGCCGTTCACGTTTATGGATACCTGAAGGGCGCTGTTGGTATTAAACGTCAAGTGGTCCATACCGTCTACAGCGTCACCGCCACCCGAAAGGCTAAGACTGCTGCTGGCGTTAAATTCGTACACGCTGACATAGTCCATCCCGTTGCCGCCAAGGTAGGTATCATTGCCGCCAACGCTGTTATAAAAAACGGCACCGCCTGAAGCCACAGCCGTTGCGTCCACAAAATCCGCCGCGGTGCTGGCATAGTATTCGGTATTGCGTATATCAAGGTTTGCGCTTTGGCCGTCTATGGTAATGGAGGCGAGTTTGCCGTCACTGCCAAAAAGCCAGTTGGCGTTTGCGCCGCGAATGCCTACGCGGTCATTGCCGTTGCCGCCGTCCAGGGTGACTGCGCCGCTGCTGCTGTTCAAAAATTCCAGCACCAGGCCGTCATCGCCGTCGCCGCCGTAGAGGGAGTCACCGTTGCTGCCTATAAGGGAATCGTTGCCGAAGCCGCCGACAAGGGTGTTGCCGCCCCCTAAGCTGCGCATAAGGTCATTGCCGTTGCCGCCGTATACGGTGGTGTTGCTTCCGGTAACGCTTATGCGTTCCGCCACGTTTATGGCGCGCCTGTCATACAGGAAGTTGCTGTCGCTAATAAGCGTGCCGTCCAGAGAAGACGGATCCGTTATACCCTGGAAGTTTACAACAAACCTGCTTGTGCCTTTGGTATAGGTAACGGACGAACCGCCAACCATGGTAACAGCCGCGTTGCGCACCCAGCCGTTTGCGGTAAGGTCGGAATCATCCAGCATATCTTGGCCTACAGTAAAGTCGGTTATGGTGGTGGTTGTGAGAGCGCTGGTGGTATTATTCAGCACAATCACGTCCTTGCCGGAACCGGTGGTGATGAAGTCATTGCCCCAGACGCCCCCGGAAGGCACGCCCAGCGCAAAAGTATCATTGCCCGCGCCGCCAATAAGCGTATCATTGCCCGCGCCGCCGATAAACCGCACATTACCGCTGTAGGCGCTGGCGTCTATAAAGTCATTACCCAGGCCAAGCTGGTATTCTTCAAAACCGTCAATGCGTATGTTGGTTGCCTTTTGCCCGGCAACAGACACAGCCGCGCTGCCGCCCGCGTCCACAGAGACCCGCAAGGCGCTGCCTGTATCAAAGTACAGAAAATCCGTGGCCCCGCCGCCGCCTGAAAGGCTAAGGTTGCTGTTGGCGCTAAAGCTGTGCGCGAAAATTGAATCCGCCCCGGCGCCGCCAAGATAGGTATCATTGCCGTCATTACTGTGGTATCTGACGGATTTTCCGGCTGCCACGGCCGTGGCGTCAGCATAATCCGCCGCTGTGCCGGAGTAAAATTCCACACCGCTTACAGAAAGGTTCGCGGTTTGGCCGTCCAAGGTAATGGCCGCGGCTTTACCGTCCGCGTCAAAACGCCACCTGGCGTTTGCGCCGTCAAGGGCCAACCGGTCACTGCCATTGCCGCCATCCACCGTGATGGTGCTGCCGCTGCCGTTAAGCTCTGCGATAATCAGCAAGTCACTGCCTTCGCCGCCGGACAGGTAGTCGTTGGTGCCGCCCTTTATGGTATCATCGCCGTTACCCCCATAAAGGAAGTTGCCGCCGAAGCTGCGTAAGGCGTCATTGCCGTTGCCGCCATACACAGTGGTGTTGGTGCCGGTAACGCTTACCCGTTCCGCCTGGCTGTAAGCGCGGCGGTCATACGTTGCGCCGTTGGCGCTAATAAGCTTGCCGTCCAAAGAGGCCGCGTCTGTTATGCCCTGGAAGTTCAGGGTAAAGGTTTGTGTGCCCCTGGTATAGCTGACGGAAGCGCCGCCAACTATGCTGACCGCCGCTCTGCGCGTCCAGCCGGTCGCAAGCAGTTCGGCATCATCTATGATATCCTGTTCCGGTTTAAAGTCTGTGATGGTGGTGGTTGTAAGCACGCTGCCGGTATTTCTTAACAAAATAACGTCAGAACCGGTGCCGGTGGTGATGGTGTCATTACCAAATGCCGCCCCGGACGCGCCCAGTATGATGGTATCGTTACCGGCCCCGCCGACTATGGAGTCATTGCCTTCATCGCCAGAAAGCAGGTCATCGCCGTTGCCGCCAATAAGCGTATCATTTCCGGCCCCGGCGCTGAAGGCCACGCCGCCGCCGTAAGCGCCGGCATCCATTTTTTCACCGTAATTGGAACCTAAAAAGTATTCTGCGCCGTAAACGGTAGTATAACTGTTTACCACTGCCCCGCCGTCGGCGTTCACCTTTACAGAGTTCGACAGCCAGCCAAGGTATACGGCATCATCACTGCCGCGCAAGTCTATGGTTTCTATTTCTGTTATGTTGCTTGGGGGCACAATGGAATCGCCGTCATACTGTATTGAATTAACGGTGCCAAGCATGCCCACCGTCAAGGCAATATTGGACTGCGTGAAGGCCAGGGTATCATTACCCATTGTGCCGCCATCCACGCTAATTGCCAGCTGCTTGTTCGCAACCGGATCAAACACCTTGATTTCATTTATTACTATGACGTCATTACCCGAGCCGCCGCGCAACACGTGCCCGGCATTGCCAACGATGGAATCATCCCCCGCGCCGCCGTTCACTTCAAAGTTGCTTATAAGCAGGTCGGCCGCGTTTATGGTGTCGCCCTGTGCGGTGCCCATAATGTATTCCATGCCGTCAACATACAGGCTGGCTTGCTGCCCGTTCACCGTAAGGTTGTTGTTCGCTGTGCTGCCCGCTTCAACCATATTCAGGTTTATGGCCTGGTTGCCGTCAAAGTACAGGCGGTCATAACCGCTGAACCCGGCAATGGTGGTTTGCCCGCCGCTTATGTTGCCAATGCGGAAGGTGTCGCCGTTGTTGCCGCCAAGCAGGCCATTGCCGCCGCCGAGAACCGTCACTTCCCCGCCGGAAATGGAATTTATGCTAATATAGTTGCCGCCATCATTGACATCAAGGGAATCATATCCCGTTCCGCCGGAAATTTGCACCTGGCCGCCTGTAATGCTGCCCACGCCAATGGTGTCACTGCCCGTACCGCCGGTCAGGTCAACCCAGGCATACTCACCTGCCGTGCCGCTTATGGCATTGACATAAATGCTGTCATTGCCGTCGCCGCCGTCAAGGAGGGTCAGGCCCCCCATGTCAACCAGCATATTGGCGGTAAGTGTGTCATTGCCGCCGCCGGAGAAAATACTAAGGTTTACAGCGCCGGTGTGGCCCACAACTTCCACAAAATCAGCGGCGTCGCCAAGCATGTAGGTTTCAAAGTTTTTGATGACGGCGTTGGCGGCGCTTTGCCCGTTCACAGAGAACGCGGCTGTGGCGTTTGATCCGTTTACGGCAAGGCGCAGGGCGTTATTCTTGTCAAATATCAGCTTATCCCCGCCATATGTCTGGTTGTTTCCGCCATCCAGGCTGATGCGGCTGTCGGAACCCAGGCTGTGCACATATACGGTATCATCCTTCACCCCGCCAATGTAGGTATCATTGCCGCCGCCGGTGCTGTAGGCCAGCTTGGTTTGCGCCGCGCTGGCATCAACGGAATCCGCGCCGGATGAACCCTGGTAAAAGGCGATGTTGCTTACATCCACGCCTACGGTCTGCCCGTTCATGCCAATGGAGGAAAGGTTGCCGGATGTATTAAACGTAAGGCTGGCGGCATTGCCGAAGGCAAGGGTATCATTTTCCGCCGTTGCCCCGCCGCTGATAGTGCTTACCGCAGCGCCGTTGGTCACGCCGGAAACCACTATAAGGTCCGCGCCCGCCCCCCCGGTAATGCTGGCCGCGTTGCCGCCTTCAAGGTTGGCTATATAGATGCTGTCGTTATCCGCCCCGCCGTCCACTGTTACGCCGGAGGAGCCTGTGACGTTTATAACGTCGCCGCCGTCTTCCCCGAACAGCGCGTCATTTTGGCCGCCGCTTATCACATCGCTGCCCGCCCCGCCCAAAAGGGTGTTGCCGGCGCCGGCGCTGCCGCCGCTTTCCAGAATGTCGCTTACCCCGCCGCCGGTAATGGAGCTGCCGCCGCCCGTGGCCACAATGTGCCAGGGCATGTTGGCGCCCTGGGTGGGCACGGTGAAGTGTTCCCCTGCGGACACGGACACGGTTTGCAGGAAGTTTACGTCCTGGGCCACCACGTTGTTCAGGGCCACGACAATGGTTTTGCCGTCCGCCGGGTTGGTGTAGGTAACCGTGGCAAGGGTGGCGCTGGTCTGCACAATCACCCTTGTCCAGCCAGCCAGGGCGGAATCGTCTATGCAGTCCAGCGCGGCGTTGAAGTCATTGACCGTGATGCGGGAACCGACCGCGTCAGTGGTAAGCACAATGCGGTCACGCCCTTCACCGGTAATGATGATGTCGCTGCCGCCGTCAGCGTAGATAACGTCGTCGCCGGAACCGCCTATGATGGAATCGTTCCCGGCCCCGCCGGCCAGCACCATGCCGGTGGTCATGTCGGCCGCGTTAAGCGTGTCATTGCCCGCGCCGCCGCTGTAAAGTTCAAAACCGCTTGCCTGCCCGCCCTGAATGGTGGCGGTGTAGCCCACGCGGTGCAACATGTCGCCGTTACGGTTGAATTGCACGTAATCATACCCGGCCCCGAAAGACAGGGTATCTTGCCCGGCCCCGCCGTTCAGCTGGCCGTAACCGGCCGTGTTGAAGGCAAGTTCCACAAGGTCGTCACCGGAACCGGCGCTGACGGTATCTTTGCCGCCGCCGGTAAGGATGTAGTCATTGCCGCTGCCGCCGGTAAGGTTGTTGTCTTTGGCATTGCCGTAAAGGCTTATGCCCGCGCTGTTGGCGGCGGCGTTTACCTGCACAATGTTTGAAGTGGCGTCCAGGCGCACGGCTTCAAAATCATCCACAATACCGTTGGAGCCCAGAATAAGGGCCCCGCCGTTCAGGCTGGTGGCGTGCAGGGTATCTGTCCCGCTGCCGCCGGAAACATAGCTTTCTGAACCGTAGTAGTACACAAGGTCATTGCCGTCGCCGCCAAGCAGGCGGTCGCCTTGCACAGCCCCAAGCACGCCCTTGCCGTCCAGGGTATCGTTGCCGGAACCGCCCACAAGGGTTTCACCTATGGCCCGGTTGCTGCCCAGCATGCTGACGCCGGTGGCGCTTGTGTTTTCCGCGTATTCCGCGTTCAGGTGGTAGTACCCGGCAAGGTTTATGGCTATGCCGGCGCTGAAAATGGAATCTCGCGCCCCGGCCAAGGAATCAACGGTCGTGCCGGTGCCCAGGTGTTCCAGTTCCACAACCCGGTCATAAAAATTGTCTATGTAGTAAGCATCATTGCCTTTGCCGCCGGTAAGCACGTCATACCCCGCGCCGCCGTCCAGATAGTCATTGCCGGCGCCGCCGATCAGGTTGTTGCCCCCGGCATTGCCCAGCAGAGAAATTCCCCCGCTTACAGATTCCGCATTGACGCTTAACGCGCCCGCGCCGGTAAGCTGCACCAGCTTCACGCTGGAATCAAGGTTGGTGTTGTAGTAAAGGGAATCTTTTTGTGAAAAGCTTATGTTTACAGAGGCATTGACCGTATCTGTGCCGCCGTTGCCGCGCACCGTGTCTTTTATGTTGTCCACATAGAAAACGTCGGACTGGCTGCTGCCGTTCATTATGTCCGCCCCGGCCCCGCCGTCCAGGGTGGACGCGGTGGATGCGTGCGCGGCAATGGTGTCGTTACGCGCCGTGCCTGTAAGGTTGTTGGCCAGGGCCGTGCCCTGGATGTTGGCCCCCAAAGTGGTGCCGGGCAAGGTGCCGGAACCTACATAGATATATTCCTCTATGCCGGAAACGTCTCTGCCCGCGTTCTGGAAATAGCTTTCCCACTGGGTCTTGTTCCATGTGGCCGCGCCCGGCACGCTTACATCATAATCGATATAAAGGACATCATTCCCGCTGCCGCCGTTTATCACATCAGCGGCGTTGTAGCTGTAAAACTGGTCATTGCCGGAACCGCCCATAAGGGTATCCCCGCCCTGGCCGACATCATTCTTGCCGCCGGATATGATAACGCCCTGGCTCAGGCCGCTGGCGTCAATCTTGTTGGCCAGGTTGTTGCCTGTGCCGCGCTTGACGCTGGAGCCTGTCATTTCCAGATGTTCCACATTCGCGCCCAAGGTGTAGTCTGCGGAAGCGACAACCTTGTCCTGCCCGTAATTAAGGTATTCCGTAATAACGGTGTTGCTTTTGCTGACGTAGTAGGTATCTGAACCGTTGCCCCCGGCCAGGGTGTCGTTGCCAGAGGCTTCACCCGGGGCGCCCGCCGGGTTGTGGTCATAAAGCATGTCATCAAGGGTGCCGCCGGTAAGCAGGTTGTTGCCGCTGTTGCCCACAAGGGTGGTAGCCACGGCGGCCCGGGCGGTGGCGTTTATGTTGCTTGCGCCGGTAAGTTCTATGTATTGCAGGTTGGCGTTGGCAAAGCGGTTGGCGTCAAAGGTTACGCCCGCGTTTACCGTGTTGCGGCCGCCCTTGTCGCCAATGCTGTCCCAGGCGTTGTCCACAATGAACAGGTCATTGCCGTAGCCGCCTTCAAATACGTCGGCCCCGGCCCCGCCGTCCAGGGTGCTGCCCAAAGATTCATTGCCCACAATGCGGTTTGCCAGGGCATTGCCGTAACCTTGCGTGGCATTGCCCACAAGGTAGAGGTTGTCCAGATTGGCGCCCAGGGTGTAATCCACGCTGGAAAATACGCTGTCTGTGCCAGCGTAGAGCGCTTCAACAATTACATCGTCATTGCTGTAAACATAGTAGGCGTCATTGCCCGCGCCGCCGTCCAGGGTATCGGCCTCGCTGTTTTTGCCGCCGTAAAGCGTATCATTGCCCGCCCCGCCAAAAAGAGAGTTGGCGTATTTGTTGCCGCGCAGTTCGTTATTCAGCGTGTTGCCCAGGGCAAAGCGGGCTGAAGTGGCCTCACTTCCGCCATCCAGCAGGGTAAGGTTTTCCACGTTCGCGCCAAGGCTGTAATCTATAAAAGAATAGACGTGGTCTGTGCCTTCATAGTAATTTTCCACAACCACATCGCCCACGTTGCGCACAACATAGGCGTCATCGCCCTTGCCACCGTACATGGTGGAACGTTCACCGTTGCTGTAGTCCGCGCCGGAGGTAGCGCCGCTTTTTTTGCCGTTGCCGCCGTCCAGGTAGTCGTTGCCGTCATAACCATAGAGCAGGTCGTTGCCGCCGCCGCCCGTAAGGTTGTTGTCAAGCGCGTTGCCGTACATGGTTTGGGATTTGGCGTTGCCCTTGGCGGATTGCGCCACCATGCCGGTTTGCGCCACCAGGGAAATGATTTCCACTTCCGAGTTCTGGTTTGTGCCCCCGGCGGAAAGGTCAAAGTCGCTTACCAGGGAATAGATGCTGTCCAGCCCCTCGTTGCGTTCTTCTGTAACAACGGTGCCCGCGGTGCCGCTGCCGCTTATGAAATAGGCGTCGTTGCCTTCGCCGCCCACCAGTGTATCTTTGCCGCCCCGGCCATAAATTTTGTCGCCGCTTACAAAGCCGCTTATTTTTTCATCGCTGGATGTGCCTTCTATGGTGCCCCAGCCGTCAATATCCGGCCCCTGGTCAAGGGTGCCGTCCCAGCCGCCGGGCTGGTAGGCGTCCGCTTCAATGCCGCCGGTGGAATTTTCCAGCACCCAGTCCCCGCCCAGCCCGGTAAGGTTGGTGGAAGCCGCCACGTCCGCCCCGGTAAGAAAGGCCAGGCGATTCATAAAAGAAGCGCCCGCCGCCCCGCCGCCGGTGTTGCAGCCGTAAAGCATAATGTCCGCGTCAACATTCAGGCTTTGGGCTATAGAGGCCAGCATGCCCGCGTTTTTGGCCAGCGCGTCTTCATCTATCCATTCCCCGCCAAGGGAAATGGCCCCCTCGCGGCCATGGGAATAGATGTGCACAGCGTCAACAGCGCCGCCTTCAGCGGCAAGCCCCTGCAGGGCCTTTTCCATTTGCGAAAACGCGTTGCCGCCTTCAAGCACAAAAACCCGGGAGCCTTCACCCAAAGAGGCCGCCAAGGCCTGAGCCCCGGGCAAGGAGGCATCCACAAAAAATATCTCGTTACGCGCGGCGGAAAATTCCTCACGCAACCGGGCGACAATTTGCCCTATTTCATTCGGAGAAACGGCGGAATTATTGCTTTCGCTCATAGCTGTGCACCTCTGGGGAAGTCATATAAAATTTGAAAAACCAAAAAAATTTCCTATAACAAAATTACGTTGTAAAACGGCCTTGAAGCTGTGCGCGGGAAACACCATGCCGCATAGAAGCTTTGCCGTACAAATACCGGCCATTTTCAACCTGAAAATGGCATAGCGCATAGTCATGACTATACGCCATGTAAATTTTTAGAAAAATAGCTAAAATGTTTTATTTATGCAAGCATAATCTTTTAACATTTTCCCACAGGAATTGCCGCATGGCCTTATTTTACAGCGAATCGTCTGTAAAAAATTATCCGGCAGCGGAATGGTGGCTGTTTATATAAATAACTATATAAATTCTTACATATACGACAGGCTGCCCATAATATTTCCCGCCCGCGCGTATTCTTGCGGCGGCCCACCGGTTTGGGCCGCCGGTTTTGGGCCGCCGACACGGCCCACACGGCCCACACGGCCCACGCAATCCACACAACCCGCGCCGGCAAACAAGACAGCAGTGTCGCGACATAACTGTCGCACAGAAAATATTCCAAATATTATACCATGATATTTTGCCGCAGGCCGCAACATCTTGCCCTTGGCGCGACTTTTTTGTCGCTCCAAGGGCAGGACGACAAATACCCGCTTGCCTTTTTTACAAAAAACCTCTTTCATTGTGGCCCGGTTATGAAAAGTTTGTGCTAAAAATCACAAAATGGAACAGTTCTTGTAATAGCTATGGCGCATTGTAGTTTGTACTTTTTAAACCTGTAAATGGAGCTGCTTATGAGTGCCAAGCAAAACGATTTGACCACCCTTGCCAGCCAGACTGGCCTGGAAAAGCCTGACACAAGGCCCGACTGGTTCATTTTTATACCAACCTCCGCAGTGTTGCTGATTATCGTTGCCATGTCCATAATGTACCCTGAAGCCTCGGAAAAGGTTTTGCAATCCATCTATGGCCCCTTTGCCAAACATACCGGCATGTTGTACTTGTGGGTTACCTTTGGCATGATCGCCCTGGCGGCGTATTTTTCCGTAAGCCGTTTTGGTTCCATACGCTTTGGTGAACCGGGCGAAAAGCCGGAATTTCGCAACAGCGCGTGGCTGGCCATGATGTTCTGTTCCGGCGTGGCCGGGGCCGTGCTTTTTTGGTCCATTGTGGAACCGCTTTGGAACATTGCCGCGCCGCCGCAGTACGCCGCCCCGCTTTCCCGCGAGGCCTTTGACTGGTCGCTTAGTTACGTGCTTTTGCACTGGGGCCCGGTAACCTGGCCCTGGTACGGCGTAATTGCCCTGCCCATATGCTATATGTTCTACCGCCTGAAAAAGCCCGTGCTGCGCATCAGCGCCGTGGCTGAGCCGGTAATAGGTGAAAAGGCCGCCAACGGCTGGTTTGGCCGCACCCTGGAAATAATGTTCATAGTTGGCCTTATATTCAGCAACACGGCGGTAATGGGCGTTTCCCTGCCCATAGTCGCCCAGGCCTTTGCCACGCTTACCGGCATGGACCCGACCGTTAATACCTTCAACATACAAGTGGGCTTTTTGATTGTAAGCACCATTCTGTTCACCACCAGCGTTACCGTGGGGTTGAAGCGCGGCATCCAGGTGCTTAGCTACGCCAACGTGTTTATTGCCCTGGGCATGATCTTCTTTGTGTTCTTTACCGGCCCCACCACTCAAATTCTTAACAGCTTTACCAACTCCTTCGGGTTGATGTGCGACAACTTCTTCAAGATGCTGTTCTGGACATCCCCCTGGGCAGAAAGTTCCTTCCCGCAAGACTGGACAATATTCTACGCCCTGTGGATGGCCAGCTACGGCCCCTTCATGGGCCTGTTCATCGCGCGCATTTCCCGTGGCCGCACCGTGCGCCAGGTTGTGCTTATGAGCATTCTGGGCGG
The DNA here is from genome assembly GCA_031552315.1 of Desulfovibrionaceae bacterium. Classification (GTDB taxonomy): domain Bacteria; phylum Desulfobacterota; class Desulfovibrionia; order Desulfovibrionales; family Desulfovibrionaceae; genus JAVBMP01. The sequence continues at coordinate 40,548 of JAVBMP010000030.1, forward strand.
CATGGGCGGTTCCTTCCTTATTCACGGCGTGTTCGGCAGCTACACACTGCACGCCCAAATGACCGGCCTGGTGGACGCCGTGGGCATACTCAAGGCCAACGGCGGCCCGGCTGCCCTTATTGCCGTGCTGCAAACCATACCCGGCCATTCCCTCATGCTGGTCGGCTACTGCGTGTTTTCTACCATCTTCCTGGCTACCAGCGTGGACTCCAGCGCCTATATCATAGCCTGTTCCGCCACCCGCAAGCTTACCGCCGGGGCCGACCCTTCCCTGTTCAGCCGCTTTTTCTGGGCGGTCATTCAGGGCGGCCTGGCCCTTGCGGTCATAAGCCTTGGCGGCTTCGGCGCGGCCAAGATCTTCGGCAACTTCTCTGGCGCGCTTATGTTGCTGCCCATTGCCTTTGCGGTAATTGCCTGGTTCAAGTTCATCAAGCACCATAATTTGCCGGAAGAAGAAGACGCCAGCCATATGGTTGAACTGTGCCGCCACCAGCATGACCCTTTAAGCCCGCCCATACCGCACGTGAAGACCTGCAACGAAGTGGAATAGGGCAAAGTTCCCGCCGCGCGGGGCAACACCCGCGCGGCGACACGCGAAAACCACCGCCAAAAGCGGTGTTTCATAAAAAATGAAATGGAGAGATGATATGTCCGCCAAAGCAAAACGCGCCGCCCTTCTGGGCTTTGACTGCGCAATTCCCAAACGCCTGGAAGCCCTGGTGGCTGAAGGCGCCCTGCCCAACTTCAAAAAGTTTATTGAAACCGGCAGTTACATGACAGAAGGCTACAACCTGCCCACCGTAACGCCCCCTTCCTGGGCCAGCATTTGCACCGGGGCCTTCCCGCGCACCCACGGGGTGGAAGACTACTATTATTATGTTGAAGGGCGCAGCCTGGAACATAAAAACACCGTGCAGGCCTTTGGCAGCACCATTCTTACAGCGGAAACCATTTGGGATTGCTGGGACAAGGAAGGCAAGAAGTGCGTAGTGGTAAACTACCCCATGTCCTGGCCCAGCAAGATGAAACACGGCGTTATGGTAATGGGGCAGGGCATTTCCCCGGCGGAAACCCGCTGGATGGAAGAAGGCAACGCCCACCGCGAATTTTTGGCTTCAGAAAGCGTAATTTCCAGCGATTTTTACCCCATGGGGGTGCAGGCCTCCTTTGACCGCGCCAAAGGCTGGAAAAACCTGCCGGAAGCCGATGAAGTGCTGTCCTTCACCGTGGACATGCCCTTCAAGGAATCCATGTACCCCTTGCAGAACCAGACCTGGCACGGCCTGTGCTGGGAATCCGGCGACGACGGCTTTGACACCTTTGCCCTGTGCCCGGAAAAAGATTACTCCACCGCCTTCTTCACCATAAAACCCGGCCAGTGGAGCGAACCCGTGCGCCATTCCTTCACTGTGAAGGAAGACAGCCGCAAGGAACCTGGCGTGTTCCGCTGCAAGCTCATCAACCTTTCAGACGATGGTGAAGAATTCAAGCTCTACGTAACCGGCATTTCCGGGCAAACCGGCTTTGTGTGGCCGCCGGAAGCCGGCGCGGCCATAGATTTTTCCAAAGACGTAATTTGCAACGACATAGGCCTGGTGGGCTTCATCCACGGCATTCTGGACATGGAAAGCGTGGTGGAAGTGGCGCAGTTCCATTCCGACTGGCTTGTCCGCGTTGCCACAGACCTGCTTAAAGCCAATGCGGACTGGGACTTGTTCTACATGCATTCCCACCCCATAGACTGGTTCTATCACGGCTGGCTGGGCGACATGGACAGCAAGGATGAAAAAGTGCGCAAGGCCGCCTATGACATGGAACGCAAAATCTACCAGATTGAAGACCGCATGCTGGGCAAGATGATGGAAATATTCGGCGATGAAACCCTGGTCTGCCTGTGCTCTGACCACGGCGCAACGCCCATAGGCCCCATCCTGAACACGGCGGAAGCCCTTAAATCCAAGGGCCTGTGCCACTATGAACCGAAAAAGAACGAAAACTACTGGGAAATTTATGAAGCCACCGAAGGCTTTGACTACGTGCTTGACCCGGCGAAATCCGCCGCCATTCCCCAGCGTTACATGTTCGTTTACGTAAACCTGAAAGACAAATATCCCAACGGCATAGTGGAAGCGCAAGACTATGAAAAGGTGCGCGACCAGATCATAGACGCCCTCTTGGACTACAAACACCCGGCCACCGGGGAACGCCCGGTGCTGATGGCCGTGCGCCGTGAAGACGCCCAGGTATTCGGCATGGGCGGCGCGCAGGCGGGCGACGTGGTTTACGTGCTGAAGCCGGAATATATGGCGGAACACGGCTACGGCCTGCCCACCGGGGAATCCGGCTGCGGCAGCCTGAAAAACATCCTGCTCTTCCACGGCCCGAACGTGAAAAAGAACTACAAATATGAACGCCCGCGCTGGCTGGCGGACATTGTGCCCACCCTTTGCTACGCCACAGGCAACCCCATGCCCGCGGACGTTGAAGGCGCGGTCATCTATCAAATATTGGAAAACCCCAATCTGGTAAAATAAGGTTCCGCCTCCCGCACACGGGCGGCACCAGCGCGGGGAAACGGTTTCCCCGCGCTTCCCAAACCAGACCTGAACCAGTTCCAGCCGGGACTAAGAATCAGCACCCGCTGAACTAGAAATCAGCGCCCACAGGAAGAACAAATCAGTTCCAGCCTGATTAAGAATCAGCTTCGCAGGAAGAACAAATCAGCGCCCGCGTTGGACCGCGCTCCTGACGGCCTAAAAGCCTTCCGGAATCAACGCAAGGGCGAACCGCCGCCCGGAAAAGCCCCAAGTCCGGGCGGCGCAAAAACAAACCAAATTATAGAGGAAAATATCATGGCAGACAAAAAAGCCCTTCTGGTCCTGGCGCAGGACGCAGCAATAGATGAAAACGGCCCGGCCGCGCGCCTGTTCAAAAAAGGCGCGGTGTTCGGCAACTACAGCGCCGGGCAGGTGCTTGACGGTTCCGTAGCGGATGAAAACATCACCCGCCAAAGCCCGGAAGAAGCCCTGGCCGCGCTGGAAAACGCCCCCGCCCTTACAGTGGTGGATTTTGGCGGCAATTCCGCCAAGGCGGAAGAATTTCTTGGCAAGGCGCTGGATGAAGTTGACCGCAAAACCGTTCTGGCCGTAATAGCCAAAGACAAAGCCATATTCTACGGCCTGGGCATAAACGGCAAGGCCGGCGCAGTAGCCCGCCAGGCCAAAGCGGCGGACATTCTGCCCACCCTGGCCTATATAGCCGACTTCCCCCTTACAGAAAGCTGCACCGGGGCCATCATCTACCAGGCCCTGAAAACCCCCAATATGAAAATGGAAGAACTGGGCAAGCTCAAGGCAGCCATAGAACGCATGGAATCCGCCCTGAACCGCGAAAACCGCGAACCGTGGGACAAACACGACTGCGCGTAAACGCGAACACCGCGTTAATTCCAGGCAACATTGCACAACAAAACCCCGCAGGCGCAAGCCCGCGGGGTTTTCAACAACCCGCCTTTCAACAGCCAACACCCCAGGCAAACCATCCGCCCCAAGCTCTTAACGCCCCCGCAACCCCAACCAAGCTCTTAACAGCACACCCACCGCGCACCCACCCGCCATTCATTCCCCACCACCCCAACCAAGCTCTTAACGACCAAGCCCCCCAAGCATCCGCGCGTAGTATTCCGCCTGGCCGGGCTGGGCAGCCAACCCCAAGGGGACTCCCGCCTCACCCCGCGACCTGATGCGGGGTGCAGGGGCGGCGAGCCCCCTGCCGGAGGGGGGAGATCCAAGAGGGGGGGCAACGCGGCCCCCCCTCTTTGGCCCCCGCCGGGCAGGCGGCCCACCTGCGGTCAGGGAAAAACAACCAAGACCTGGAACCACTCGCGCCCAAAGGACGCACCCCTCCTCCCCCCTCCGGCACCGGCCAATCCCATCCGCCCACAGGCACCCTCCCCCTTCCCCCCAAAAAAACGCGGCACCGCCGCCCAAACCCTGTCAAGTCCCCCCAACCGCTTCATACCGCTTCCCACCCTTTCCCGCCGCACCGCCGCAAAATCCAATGTTATGCAAACCCGGCATCCACGCGAACCCGCCCCGGCCTACGCTCAGGGGGTTATCAGGGCAACGTCCTGCCCAAAGCCCGCCCCTCTGCGCCCGGCTACACCCAAAAAAACCATCAGCACCGGAGCCCATCATGCCCATTTACGTTCCAGCCACAGACAAAAACGGCAACATGCTCAATTGGTCAGAAAATCAGCGTTTGCAGGAAGAACGCAGCCTATTTGACCAGCTTTATCCGAATTACCACCAGGCGGAAAAAACCCGCTCGGCGGAGATTGTCAACAGCATCGCGGACAGCTTTGCGGAAGCGGACGCGGCCAGCGAGCAGGAAAAGCTGCAACTGGACGTTTTGCAAGACCTGCAAGGCTACCGGGCGCGGGCTGCCCAGTTCGCGGACGGCCTGCAAAACGGCGAGCCGGACGCCATTTTTAACCCGGCCACCGGGCGCGACTTCCACAAAAAGGAGCTTGAAGGCCTGCTGGAACGCTGGAAGGGCCGGCCAGAGCTGCAAAACTACATCCAAAACGAATCCGGGCGCATCGCGCAAGACGGCCTGACCCAGGTGCAGCGG
>JAVBMP010000123.1:0-40754 GCA_031552315.1 Desulfovibrionaceae bacterium
ATATCAGAACCTGTCGAGGGGTCGCGGGGAAATCATTTCCCCGCGCGGGGTTAAGGGGCGGAGCCCCTTGAGGCTGTTGACAAAGTCCTCTTTGTCAACAGCCCGCCGCGCAGGCGTAGGCGGCATTCATTGCCGCCGTAAAGCGCCGAAGCGGGCGTGCCTTTACAAACCCCGGCCTTGCGGGGTTTGTCATCAATCTGAAGGGGCGGAGCCCCTTATCGCCGAAGGCATTTCCAGCGTAAAACCGGCGTTAAAACTTCAACAGGGCCGCGCCCCAGGTGAAGCCCGCGCCAAAGGTGGCCAGCAGCACGCGCATGCCGGGTTTTATGCGCCCGGCGGCAAAGGCCTCGCCAAGGGCCAGGGGCACAGAGGCGGCGGACGTGTTGCCGTATTTTTGCACGTTTACAAAAACTTTTTCCCGCGTGATGCCCAGGCGTTCGCCCACGGCTTCAATTATGCGCAAATTGGCCTGGTGCGGGATAAAAAGGTCTATATCATCAAGGGTAAGGTTTTGTTCCGCCAGCAGGCGGGAACAAATGCCGCTCATGCTGCGCACCGCGTGTTTGAACACCTCACGCCCCTGCATGTGAATGAAGTATTCATCGCCGATGGTGTCGCCAAGTTTGTAGGGCATGCGTGAACCGCCGCCCAGGCAGGACAACAGCTCGCCCAGTTCAGCGTTTGAATCGCAAAGCACGGCCTCTACACTGGCGGAACATGCCCCGGCCTGAAGGGAAGGGCGCCCGGTTTCCAGCACCGCCGCCCCGGCCCCGTCGCCAAAAAGCACGCAGGTGGAACGGTCTTTCCAGTTGCAGCGCAAAGAAAGCACTTCCGCCGCAACCAGCAATACCTTTGCGGAAGGGCGGGCGGCCAAAATGCCGTATGCCAGTTCCAGCCCATACACAAAGCCGGAACAGGCCGCGTTTATATCCAGCGCGAAACCGCCGCTTATGCCCAGCATCTTCTGTACCCGGCTGGCGGTGGAAGGGCAAAGGGCGTCTGAGGCAAAGGTGGCGGTAATTACGTGGGTTATATCTTTTGGTTCCAGCCCGGACATTTTTATGGCGTCTTGCGCGGCCTTCATTGCCAGGTCTGAAGTAAACACGCCTTCATCCGCCAGGTGGCGTTCTTCAATGCCGGTGCGGGTGCGAATCCATTCATCGGATGTATCGACATAGCCTGCAAGTTCATTGTTGGTCAAAACGCGCGGCGGAACATAATAACCCAGGCCAGTTATAAAGCACGGTGTAGTCATTAAAAAAAATCCGGTTGAAGTTGATGCTGTGAAAAGCGAGACAGTGTTAATAAAACAAATTCACAAGTTGGGCAAGTGAAGAAAAAGGCCCCGGATTCCTCCGAGGCCTTTTAAGTTTGCGGCTTTCCTTGACTTGGTTGACGCAAAGAAACAGGTGTGTTGTTTTCGAATTTTACATGCCAATAAGTTGCAGGGCCAGGCGGGGCATGGAGTTGGCTTGTGAAAGCATGGCCACGCCAGCCTGTGAAAGGATCTGGTTACGTACAAATTCCGTCATTTCCAACGCAACGTCAACGTCTGAAATCTGCGATTCCGCGGCTTGCAGGTTCTCTGCCTGAATCTGCAAGTTGGAAATGGTGTTTTCCAGACGGTTTTGCATTGCCCCAAGGCCGGCGCGAATCTTGTCCTTGGAGTTAATGGCGTTGTTAAGCCCTTCAAGGGCCTTCTGGGCCGCCTGTTGGGTGGAAACGGTATAGGCCTGGGCACCGGTTGCGGCCTGGTTGCCAACACCAAGGGCCGAAGCGGTTGCCGTGCCTATTTGCACATAGTAATAGTCTTCCGCGCTGTCGTTGCCGGCGCCGAAGTGGATCTTCAGCTTGCCGGTGGCTGCAAGCTTGCTGCCGTCATGCGTTGTGCCGGAAAGGTTGCCGTTCAACAAATAAACCCCGTTAAAGTCGGTGGCGCTGGCTATTCGGGTAATTTCCGAGGCCATGGCCTGATATTCCGATTCAATCATCAAACGCTGGTTGGAACCGTAGGTGCCGGTGGCGGCCTGTTCCGCCAGTTCCTTCATACGAATGAGCTTTTCATCTATAACGCCCAAAGCGCCGTCAGCGGTTTGAATAAGCGATATAGCGTCATTGGCGTTACGCACGCCCTGGTTCAAAGATGCGATATCCGCGCGCATAAGTTCGCGAATGGCCAAGCCGGCGGCGTCGTCGGCGGACGAGTTTACCCGCAGGCCGGAAGAAAGGCGTTGTACCGAAGTAGCCAAACGGTTGTAAGACTGGCCAAGGTTACGCTGGGCATTTACTGCCATCAAGTTATTATTAATACTAAGAGCCATGACGATTCCTCCTTGAATGCGTCACTTCACACCTGGTGTCTTTGTGTCGCGCCAACCTCCTCTTGCCGCAACAGTGTCTTTACACTCGTCTCTGTTATCGGTTGTTCCACAAAATAGTTTAGGGTATTGGGAAAAAAATATAGCTTTCCAATAACTCCGCCATTAATAGCGGCCAGGCAAGCAGACGGATTTTTATTTGAGGCCGTTGCACAATGAGAATTTTTGTTCTTTTACAAGGAGTGCGAGTTCCGTGCGGAGGGAGTATATTCAAGCATATATGACCTTCGCGCGGGACGAAGCACAACGCAGTAAAAGGGCAAAAAGGCCATTGTGCAATGGCCTCATTTGCCGTCCGCTATTAGCGGCAGGCCCCCAAAACGGGCGGAATTTTTTAAGTGACTTGGCACGGCTTTTTATCTATACTGCGGCCTAGCGCATCCCGAAGGCCCACTCGTCCGGGCCGCTTTACTATATTCAGGCTACATTCGGGCGGCAAAACAGGAGAATTTAATGACTACGCAAAACGGGGAACAACGTTGGCTTGTAACAGGTGGAGCGGGCTTTATAGGTTCCGCCTTCGTCTTGCGGGCGCTGGAAAAAAAGTTGGCGGGAAAAGCCGCCTTCAAACTGCTTAACCTGGACAAACTCACCTATTCCGGCAATCCGGAAAATCTTGCCAGTGTCGCGGCAAACCCCGCCTATTCCTTTGCGCGCGGCGATATAGGCGATACTGTCCTTGTGGAAAAGCTGCTGCAAGAATTCGCCCCCACGGCCATTATAAACTTTGCGGCGGAAAGCCATGTGGACCGTTCCATAAAAGACCCGGACGCCTTTGTGCAAAGCAATGTCACAGGCGTATGCTCCCTTTTGCGCAAAAGCACCGATTATTGGCGTGAACTGCCGGCGGATGAACGCAAGGCCTTCCGCTTTCTGCACGTTTCCACAGACGAGGTGTTCGGCAGCCTGAAGCCGTCTGACCCGCCGTTTACAGAAACCACGCCCTATGCCCCCAACAGCCCGTATTCCGCCAGTAAAGCGGCCTCAGACCATTTTGTGCGGGCCTTTCATGAAACTTACGGCCTGCCCACGCTTATAACCAACTGTTCCAACAACTACGGCCCGCGCCAGTTCCCGGAAAAGCTCATTCCGCTTATGATTTTGCACGCCCTGGCCGGCAAGCCCCTGCCCATTTACGGCACGGGTGAAAATATTCGGGACTGGTTGCATGTGGATGACCACTGCGCGGCCATCCAAATGGTGGCTGAACGCGGCAAACCGGGTGAAACCTATGCCATTGGCGGCCGCACGGAACTTAATAATATTGACATTGTGCGCCGCATTTGCCGCCTGCTGGACGCCTTGCGCCCCAAGGCGGGCGGCCGTTATGAAGACCAGATAACATTTGTGAACGACCGCCCCGGGCACGACATGCGTTACGCCATAGACTGCTCCAAAATAGAGCGTGAACTTGGCTGGAAGGCCGCCTACACCTTTGAAGCGGGCCTTGAAGAAACCGTGCGCTGGTACCTGGCCAATACCGAATGGGTGGAAAATGTGCAAAGCGGTGAATACCGCAACTGGCTGGAAAATAACTACGCCGGGCGCTAGGCACCTCGTGACGACGCTGCCTGGGCAGCCCGTGGCCTGCGGCGTAGGCCTGTGCCAGGCCGTCTGCGTCATAGGCCAGACGGACGCGGGTAAAAATCAAAAAAAGGAAGGGCTTTAAAGGTTTTTTCTTTTTCCCGTCCGGTGTCCGCCATCGTGGCAGGAGACCATTCCCCATGGGCGGGTTTTTTATAACACAAGGAAACAGTTGTGGAAAAAGACACCAAGGAAGCCTTGCAGGTAAGCAAAGAAATAGTTGTAAAATTTATCGAGACAGGCCGGGTTTCTCCTGCCAATTTTGCGGAAGTTTTCCCGCAAATCTATAAAGTGGTGCAATCAACCATGGCCAGCGCGGAAGCTGCCTTAAAGAATAGCGCGGAAGCTGCCTTAAAGAATAGTGCGGAAGCTGCCTTAAAGAATGGCGCGGAAGGCGCTTCAAAAGACTAACCAGTCCCGGCAATGGTAAAATGCTTGCCAAAAACAGATAAAACTGCCAAACACAGCAAACAGGTATTGTGTTGCAAAAAAATAAAGGCGGTACATGCATAGAATTTCAGCTATTCTAGAGGCAGAGGGCGTAAATTTTAACGCCTCTGTGCAGCGTGAGCTTGGCAGACTACAGGGCCGGGTGTATGACCTTGCGTCTTATGTCACATCCTCCGGGGGCAAACGCATTCGCCCGCTTTTAACGTTGCTGTCCGGCCGGGTTCTGGGCTGTACCCACCCGGATCTTTACGCGCTTGGAACGGCTGTGGAATTTTTGCATTCCGCCAGCCTTATGCATGACGACATACTGGATTCCGCCCGCACCCGCCGGGGCAGGCCCGCAGCGCATACGGTTTTTGGGGTGACGGATACCGTCCTTTCCGGTGACGTGCTTTGCGCCCTGGCGGTAAAAATTGTTAGTGAACTTGGCGACACCCGCCTTAGCGTGCTTTTGGCCGACGCCCTGGCAAACACCGCAAGCGGCCAGGTAGAAGAACTTGCCGGGCTGCATTCACTGGATGCGGATTTTAAAAAATATATGGGCATAATAACCGGCAAAACAGCTTGGCTTTTGCGCTGTTCATGCGCCATGGGGGCCTTGCGGGCCGGGGCTTCGCAAGATATTGTGGACGCAATGGCCGAATTTGGGCTGGAACTTGGCCGGGCCTTCCAGCTGGTGGATGATGCCCTGGACATAGCCCCGGAAGATGTAACCGGCAAACCGGCCGGGGGCGACCTGAGGGAAGGCAAGTTTACCCCGCCCCTGCGCTTTTATTTTGAAGGCCTTTCCGGCCAGGCGCGGGAAGATTTTACCGCCGGGTTTACCAGCGGGTCTTTTACTGATGAAGCTGTATCCCGGCACCTTGCGGCCATGCGGGAACAAGGGTGTGACACGCGCACCCGCGCCATGGCGGAAGAACACCTGGCAAAAGCCGGCAACGCTCTGAAACTGGTGCCGGAAGGGCCGGGGTTTGAGCTTTTAAGCGCATTGCCGGAATATATTCAAAAAAGAAATCGCTAGAGATTTTTCAAATTGATGACAACCCCCGCAAGGCCGGGCCTTGTAAAGGCACGCTGCCCGCATTCAACCGGGACGCTTTACAGCGGCAATAAATGCCGCCACACCGAGAACCCACTAACTTTTTTGCCAAGCTAATATGTCTTTTTGAGGGCGTGAAATGTCTGATACACAATTAGTCTTGTCCGGCAGAACAATTTTTGACCAAAACCTGCACCTGGCTTTCCCCCCGGTGGTGGTTCAGTTGTTGTATGCGCTAACGGAACAGGCCCCTTCCATTGAAGATGTGGTGCGCCTTGTAAATATGGATTCCCCCATCTACGGCGCGGTATTAAGCCTGGCCAACTCGCAGCGCTACAGAAAAAATGAAAGCATAACGGACATAAGCCGGGCCATTGAAATAATTGGCCTGCCGGAACTGTTCCGGCTTGTTCTGATGCTGGTCATGCAAAAGCAAATGTCGTCTGCCGTGCGCCGCTCGGCGGAAGCGCGCTTCAATGAATGGCGCATTAACGTATGGTCTGCCCTGTGCGCGGAAGAAATAGCCAAGCGCCAGGCCCCCAAAGAGGCCGGCAGCGTCTATTCCGCAGCCATGCTGAAAGACCTGCCCCAAATGTTTCTTTACAACAAAGACGATTCCGCATCCTTCATTTACGCCAACGTAATTTTTATGGTGCATAACGAGGATATGGAAGAAAGTGAAAAACGCCAGTTCGGCGCAAGGCATCAGGACCTGGTGGCGGATCTGCTGCAAAGCTGGCGCATAGATAAAGATTTTATTGAAGATATCCGCGAACACCACAACGTGAACAATTTGGACGCCCTAAGCCCAAGGGGGCGCTGCCTGGCCCTGGGCACCCGCTGGGCAGAGCTGCTGCACGGCGAGCTTAACGACCCGGCGTCGTTAATCGGCTTTGAGGCCAACTTGCGCAAACTGCTTGATATTTCTGAAGAACATATTGAAAGAATGCGCAATGTTTGCGCCCAGCGCTTTGCCACCTGTCTTTCCATTTTGAATATTCCGGACGGCGCTTTCAATGCCCGCTATTATGATCATGAAATTTCAGTCTTCCACAGGCTGTACAGCCTTGGCCTTGAAGTGCAAAACACAACATCCGGCATTTCCGGGCTTGCGGTCAGCATTTGCCGCCAACTCAAATTTTATTGGGGCATAACATCTTGCGAGCTGGCCTTAAGAACCGGGCACAGCAACCTGTTTACCTTTTTTTCCATGAAAGACGGCAAGCTTTCATTCGCCAAACGCCATGAAGCCCGGTTTGAAGACCTGCCCTGGACACCGGGCTGGGAAAGCATGGAAATTGGCGCCCCGGGCGACGTGACAGGCTGTTTGCGCATTTCCAGGCGCAACCGCCAGGGCGGCAACAATAAAATTTTCCCGTTATATATCAATTTCCTTAGCCTGGCGCTGTCCAACTATTATCAGAATTTTTTACCGCTTATCACCCAAAAGGCCATCATTGAAAATTTCCCCATACGCGTGGCTACCCTGAATAAGGACGGTATTTTTACAGACGCCAACCAGGCCTTTCTACGCGCTTTGCGCCTTACCAACATCCCGGAAGGTATGACAATCTTTAATATCTGCACAAAATACCTTCATTGCGATGCGGATATATCACATGATTTCAACTTGTTCCTGTACGGCACAATACGCTCTTTGCGCCTGAAAGTAAGCGGTAATGAAGATAGCCCCGCCGGGCTGTACCTTACCGTATACCGCATGGCTTCGCAGGAAAATTATTTCATGCTGCTGATCGAGGAAGTAACAGACGCCCTGCAAGCCCCCATGAGCGCGCTGGCCGGGTATGAGCTGTTGCAGCTTTTCATACGGGGCAACCGTTCCGCCGTCCTGCTGCTTGATAAAGACTGGAACACCATATGGAGCGGCAAAAGCACGGAACAATGCATTGGCAAAAACTTTTTTGAAGTGCTTTCGCCGGGTTCAGATTATAAAGGCGAATGGAACTGTAACGGTTTCAAAAACTTTTCGCCGGATACAGTGCTGGAAGCCATATACAGGCACCCCGGCGGCAACCAGTACTATGAATTTACCTTCCACCGGCACCGCATACGCAACGCGGATGTTATAATGGCCATTGGCGCGGACAGCACGCGCTATAAAAAGCTGGAAGAAAAGGTGCGCGCCACAAGGCTTAACGCCACGCAAGACCCGTTGACGGGCTTCCAGATGCATTCCCAATTTTTCATTACCCTGGAAGCGGAATGTGAAAGGGCGGAACATACCGCGTCGTCTGTGGGCGTGGTGTTTATAAACCTGCTTGATTTCAAGGCGTTCAACGCCCGCTACGGCTACAGGGCGGGCGACAACATGCTGCGCCTTATAAGCGGGGCGCTTATAACTTACGCCCGCTTCGGCATAGATACCTTCTGCCGTTTTTCCGGCACCGAATTTGCCATGATCATACCCAATGCCAACAAGGAAATGCTCGCAAGCATTGCGAATATATTTTTGAACGTCATACAGGGCAAAAGCCTGAACGTCATAAAGGCCAAATGCGCCCTGACCATACTTGATTCAAAGGCCCAAATTGGTGAAGCGGTTGAAAAAGCCGGTCTTGCAACGCATAATGCCACGGAAGCCGCCAACCTTGTGGCCCCAAACGTGGTGTGGATTGCGTAACCGGCTTATAAATATTAATTTTAGTTTTACATTAACATAGGTAGGATAGCAATGCTGCAACGAATTGAAATACGCCTGAAGCCGGAACAAAACGACTTTGCCGGGCTTGGCATAGCCGGAAAAATAAAAAACTTCCTTGGCCTGGAAATTGAAAAAGCCAGAATAGTCAAGGTGTTCACCATAGATGGCCTTGCCGGGGCCGAATGCGCCCTGGTTGTGGAAAAAGCCCTGCTGCATGACCCTATTTTGCAGGAAGCGGCCCTGAAGCCATGGGAATTTGGGGCGGACTGGGTGCTGGAAGTGGGCTTCAAGCCCGGCGTGACAGACAACGAAGGCCGCACCGCGCGTGAAACCATTGCCCTGGCGTTGGGGCGCGGCAAAAAGCAGGCCCCGCAGGTTTACACCGCCACGCAGTTCCACTTTTTCTGCAAGCTGGCCCACAAAGATATTGAACGCATAGCCAAAGACATGCTTGCCAACGAGCTTATCCAGCGTTTTGAAATAAAAAGCGGCGAAGAATGGCGCAAGGCCCCCGGCTTCACGCCCAAGGCCGCGCAGGTGCTGGGCAAGGCCAATGACGACGTGAACGTAATTCCCCTTAGCCGCATGGATGACGCGGCCCTTATGGAGTTCAGCCGGCAAAACACCCTGGCCCTTACTCTGGAAGAAATGCGTATAATTAAAGACCATTACGCCAACCCGGCCGTGCGTGAGGCCAGACTTAAAGTAAAGCTTGAAGTTGACCCCACGGACGCGGAAATTGAAGTGCTGGCCCAAACCTGGTCAGAGCACTGCAAACACAAGATATTCGCCGCGCACATAGATTATGAGGATGCGGAAAGCGGGCAAAGCGAGGCCATAAGCAGCCTTTATAAAACCTGCATTCAGGGCAGCACCAAAAAATTGCGCGAGCAAATGGGTGAAAAAGATTTCTGCCGTTCCGTGTTCAAAGATAACGCCGGTGTGGTGGCCTTCAATAAAGATTATGACCTGTGCATAAAGGTGGAAACCCACAACAGCCCGTCCGCGCTGGATCCTTACGGCGGGGCGCTTACCGGCATAGTGGGCGTAAACCGTGACCCGATGGGCACCGGCCTTGGCGCCAACATGGTGTGCAATACGGACGTGTTCTGCTTTGCCTCGCCCTTTCATGAAGGGGAACTGCCGCCCCGCCTTCTGCACCCGCGCCGGGTTATGGAAGGCGTGCGCGAAGGGGTGGAACATGGCGGCAACAAGTCCGGCATTCCCACGGTCAACGGTTCCGTAGTGTTTGATGAACGCTTTTTGGGCAAACCCCTGGTATTCTGCGGCACAGTGGGGCTTATTCCCCGCACGGTGGCGGGCCGCCCCGGCCACACCAAAAAAGCCCTGCCGCAAGACCGCATAGTCATGGCCGGGGGCCGCATAGGCAAAGACGGCATACACGGCGCGACATTTTCCTCTGAAGAACTGCATGAAGGGTCTCCGGCCACGGCCGTGCAAATTGGCGACCCCATTACCCAGCGCAAACTCTATGACTTCATCATGACCGCGCGTGACCGGGGGCTTTACAACGCCATTACAGATAACGGCGCGGGCGGCCTTTCTTCATCTGTGGGTGAAATGGCGGAAGACAGCGGCGGTTGCAAGCTGGATCTTTCCAAGGCCCCGCTCAAATACGACGGCCTGCGCCCCTGGGAAATTCTGCTTTCTGAAGCGCAGGAACGCATGACCCTGGCCGTGCCCCCGGCAAAGCTGGCGGAATTTATGCAACTGGCGGAAGAAATGGATGTGGAGGCCGCAGACCTTGGCGAATTTACTGAAACCGGCTACTTCCATGTCTGCTACGGGGAAAAAACCGTGGCCTGGCTGCCCATGCAATTCATGCATGAAGGCTTGCCGCAAATGCGCCTGAAGGCCCGCTGGGAACGCCCCAACACCCCCGGCAAGCCCGGCGGGGCCAAGAGTTTTGACCTGCCGGCCGAAGAGCAGGGCGCGTTTTTGAAAAAAATGCTGGGCAGCCTGAACATTTGCAGCAAAGAATACATGATTCGCCAGTATGACCATGAAATAAAAGGCAGCAGTGTTATAAAACCCCTGGTAGGCATAAAGCAGGACGGCCCCGGTGACGCCGCCGTACTGCGCCCGGTGCTGGAAAGCGAAGAGGGCATGGCCCTTTCACATGGCATCTGCCCCAAGTTCAGCGACTATGACACCTACTGGATGATGGCCAACGCCATAGATGAAGCGGTGCGCAACGCCGTGGCCGTAGGGGCGGACCCTGCCCGCCTGGCCGGGGTGGACAACTTCTGCTGGTGCGACCCGGTGCGGTCGGATCGCACGCCGGACGGTGAATACAAGCTGGCCCAGCTGGTGCGCGCCAACAAGGCCCTTTATGATTTCTGCATGGCCTACGCCCTGCCTTGTGTTTCCGGCAAGGATTCCATGAAAAACGACTACACCGGCGGCGGGGTGAAAATTTCCATACCGCCCACCGTGCTTTTCTCTGTGCTGGGCTACCAGCCGGACATCAAAAAATCCGTAACCACAGACTTCAAACAAGCCGGCGACAAAATATACCTGCTGGGCCTTACCGCCAAAGAACTGGGCGGCAGCGAGGCCATGCGCGAGCTGAAGCTGGCAGGCAAACTCGCGCCGGAAGCCCTGCAAGCGCCAAAAGTGGATGCCGCAAGCGCGAAAAAACGCTATGAGGCGCTGTTCACGGCCATTCATTCCGGCCTGGTAACGGCCTGTCATGACCTTTCAGACGGCGGCCTGGCCGTTGCCCTGGCGGAAATGGCCCTGGGCGGCAGGCTGGGGGCGGACGTGGATATAGCCAACGCCCAGCAGGCGGAAGCCCTTACCCCGGCGGAACTGCTGTACAGTGAAAGCGCCAGCCGCCTGCTGGTAAGCGTAAAGCCGGAAAATGCCGCGCGCTTTGAAGCCCTGTTCAAAGGCCAAAGCTTTGCCCTGCTTGGGCAGGTGACCGAACAGCCGCGCCTTGTGCTGCGCAGCGGCGGCAACCAGCTTGTGGCGGAAGATGTGGAAGGCCTGGCAAAGGCCTTCAAAGGCACCCTGAACTGGTAGGCGGCAAAAATGAAGTGTACCCGTTGTAAGGCTCAGGCCGTAGTGGCCCTGCCCAGCCACCATTCCGGCTTTTGCGCGGATTGTTTTATGGATTTTTTCACCGCGCAGGTGGAAAAGGGCATAAGGCGTGAAAAGCTTTTTACCCATTCAGACCGCATTCTTGTGGCCCTTTCCGGCGGCAAGGATTCCCTGGCCCTGATGTATGAACTGCAACGCCTGGGCTATGACGTAACCGGCCTGCATATTGACCTGGATATCCCCGGTTCATCCATATCCGCCCGCCGCGCGGTGGAAGATTTCTGCCAAAAGCACGGCCTTAAACTGATGGTTACGGAACTGAAGGCGGAAGGCCTGCCCATTCCGCTGGTCAAACAAAAAATACGCCGCCCCATCTGTTCCGCCTGCGGCAAGATAAAACGCCACTATTTCAACAAGGTGGCGCTGGAAGGCGGCTTCAGCGTAATGGCAACCGGGCATAACCTTGATGATGAAATTGCCCGCCTTTTCAGCAACGTGCTGCGCTGGGACGCTTCCTACCTTGGGGAACAAGGCCCCATGCTGCCGGAAGGCAACGGCTTTGCCCGCAAGGTGAAACCCTTGTGGCGGCTTTCAGAATATGAAACCGCGCACTACGCCTTTTTGCGCGGCATAGATTACCACAACGCCCCCTGCCCATACAGCAAGGGGGCCAGCTTCACCACGCACAAAAGTTTCTGGGCGGATTTGGAAAACGCCATGCCCGGACGCAAGCTGGATTTTTATCAGGGCTTTTTACACCATGGCCGCCCGCATTTCGCCCTGGCGCACAGCAAGGAAGAAGCGGCCCTGCGCCCCTGCAAAAGCTGCGGCTACCCCACAGCCGCCTGGGGTGTTGACCCAGGTGAGCTGCCGGGCGAGTTGGGCGAGTTGACTGGCAAATTAACAGATGAGCTGCCAGGCCAGATAACGGACGAGGCAGCGGGCGCGGTAACGGGCGAGGCCGTAAATAAGGCCGCGGGCAAGATAGCAAGCGCAAAGTCGGGCGCGAATGCGGGTGCCGGCGCGTATGAAGGCGCTGAAACCGGCGGTAAAAACAGAAACGCGGATGACGGCCTTTGCGGCGTGTGCCGCATTCGCGCGGCCCTGGCCTGATCAAATCCGCGCGGGCAGGGCGGTTGTGCCGGGGCCAACCGCTGAAATTGGCATGAAGCGGCGCAATTTAGCGCAAACCGGGCCTTGCCGGATTTTTTTATTGCCCTTTCATGCCAAGCAGTATAAAAACAATCTGTTTTATAAACCGGCAAAGCGTGCGGGTTACCACAGTGGCACCCAGAAGTTGCGCAAAAGCTTGCATAAAAATATCCACTATATTCAGGAGGCTACATGTTTTTTACCAGTAAGGCATATGCCATGGGCACCCCGCCGCAGGGCGGTCAGGAAGCGGGCATGGGGGCATTTCTTATCAACATGGTTCCCATTCTTTTGCTTATTGTCATTTTTTATTTCATGCTCATTCGCCCGCAGCAGAAAAAGGCTAAAGAACACAAGTCCATGCTTGACAACCTCAAGTCCGGTGACCGCATTATGACCAACGGCGGTTTTTATGGCCGTATTGTGGAAATTAATGAAAGCGAAGCGGTTGTTGACCTGGGTGAGGTAAAGGTTACAGTAGCCCGCGCGGCCCTTAACCTGTTGCCCTCCAACAAGCCGCAAGCCAAAGCGGAAGGCAAAAAGGGTAAAAACTAAACCCTCCGCTTTGGCGGGGTATATCTTCAGACTCGGTGTTCCGGCAGGTTTTACTGGCGGAACACAGACTGTGTTGGGCAGGAAACTTTATGAAACAAAGTCAAAAATGGCATATAGCGCTTATTCTGGCCATTCTGGCCATAGCTGTTTATTATCTTTTACCTACTTTTATTCAGGGTGAAGGGCATAAATTTTTGCCGGATTCCAAAATAAATTTTGGCCTTGACCTTCAGGGCGGCATTTACCTTACCCTTGAAGTTGACGCTGAAAAGGCCTTTGAAAATGAAATGACCCAGTACGGCCAGGCCGTGCGGTCGGAATTGCGTTCTCAGGGCATTTCCATTACCACTCCGCGCCGGGTGGAAGGCGGCAAGGGCATAAGCTTTGACCTGCCCGCCGGGACGGACAAGGCTTTGACCGACAAAACCCTGGCGGAAAAGTTTCCCGTGTTGAAGGTGGAATCTTCCGCGATTGACGGCGGGTTTACCCGTTATATTCTGGGCGCGCGCCCGGAAGAATTTGCCCGGCTGGAAAATGACACCATTGACCAGGCCCTGAAGACCATAAGCAACCGTATTGACGAATTTGGCGTGCTGGAACCGGATATTCGCCGCCAGGCCGGTTCAAACCGCATAATCTTGCAGTTGCCCGGCATCAAGGACGCCAACCGCGCCATTGATATTGTGCGCCAGACCGCGCACCTTGAATTTCACATAGTAAACACCAATGTCACGGCGGAAGATATTGCCGCCGGCCGCATACCGGCCAATACTATGGTTTTGCCCATGGTCAGCCGTAACGGGCAGCCGGAACAGCCCATTGCCGTGTTCCGCGACGCCCTTATGACCGGGTCGCACATCAAGCACGCCCAGCAGGAATCTGACGAATTTGGCGGCCCCAGCGTGGGCATGGTCTTTACCCCCCAGGGTTCCAACCTGTTTGCCCGCGTGACGGAAGACAACAAGGGCAAGCTTATGGCCATTGTGCTTGACGGCAAGGTATATTCCGCGCCCGTGATAAAGCAGGCCATTACCCAGGGCCGCGCCGCCATAACCGGTTCATTCACGCTTAATGAAGCCCGCGACCTTGCCCTGGTGCTGCGCGCCGGGGCCTTGCCCGCCCCGGTCAAGGTGCTTGAAGAACGCACGGTAGGCCCCACCCTTGGACAGGAATCCATTGAAAAAGGCGTGAAGGCCGCTGTCCTTGGCGGTATTTGCGTAGTGGTATTCATGATAATCTACTACAGCATGTCCGGGGTTATAGCCTCTGTAATGCTGGCGCTGGACATGCTTTTACTGCTTGCCGGCATGGGTATGCTGGGGGCCACGCTGACCTTGCCGGGCATTGCCGGTATTGTGCTTACCCTTGGCATGGCTGTTGACGCCAACGTGCTTATTTATGAGCGCATACGCGAAGAATTGGGCAAAGGGCTTACGCCCCGCGCGGCTATTGAAGTTGGCTTTTCAAAAGCCACCATGACCATTCTGGATTCCAACCTTACCACCGTGATTGCGGCGATAGTGCTTTACCAGTTTGGCACCGGGCCCATACGCGGCTTTGCCGTTACCCTTACTTTGGGTATAATTGTTTCCATGTTTACCGCGATCATTGTTTCCCGCACCGTCTTCAGGGTCTGGAAAAACAACGAAAGCGCTAGCCTGAGCATATAAAGGAGCGGGCATATGGGTTTTCATATTATTCCAAACAACCTGAACCTTGATTTTGTAGGTATAAGGAAGATTTCTTATATCCTTTCCATCCTTGTGCTGGTTGCCGGCCTGGTGTCTTTGGTCGCCAAAGGCGGCCCCAGCTACGGCATAGACTTTGCCGGGGGCACCATTGTGCAGGGCAAGTTCAGCCAGCCGGTTGATGATGAAGCGGTAAAAAAAGGCCTTGCAGCCACCAAGCTTGAAAACCTTGTGGTGCAAAAATCCGGCACAGATAACACCGATTACATCTTGCGCATTTCCACGGGGGACGACATCACAACGTCTTCCGTGCGGCAGCAATTGACCGAAGCCCTTGCCAACGCCTTCCCCAACAACGCCTTTGATGTTCAAAGGCTGGAAATGGTAGGCCCGAAAGTTGGGGCGGATTTGCGCACCAAGGCCGTAGAAGCCATCTTCTTCGCCATGATCCTTATTGCGGTGTACGTTTCCGGCCGCTTTGAACAGCGCTGGGTAGACGCCATACTTATGGCCGCCGCCCTTGGCCTTACCATGCTGGTTATGGACTTCTTCAACCTTGACAAGCTCCTTATGGTCGGGGTGTGCGGGGTGCTTTCTGTTGTGCTTTGCTGGCGCTTCAAGCTGGTATTCGCTTTGGGGGCCATTGTTTCCATCTTGCATGACGTGTTCATAACCATTGGCTTGCTTTCCATACTCAACATAGAGTTTGACCTTACAATTATTGCCGCGCTGCTTACCATTGTGGGGTATTCTCTTAACGATACAATCATTGTGTATGACCGTATCCGTGAAAACCTGCGCACCAACCGCAAGGGCAGCCTGGCAAGCATTATCAACCGCAGTATAAACCAGACGCTTTCCCGCACAGTGCTTACGTCTGGCACCACGCTGCTGGTTATTGCCTCGCTTTTGATATTCGGCGCGGATATTATTCATGATTTCTCGCTGGTCATGTTCCTTGGGGTGCTTATAGGCACGTATTCTTCCATGTTTGTAGCCAGCCCCATTCTGTTGCTGTTTGGCGACAACGTAATTGCCAGGGCGGAAAAAGACGCCGCCCAGCGTGAGCTTAATGCCCGCAAAAACCGCCAGAGCGCCCAGGTTTAAGCATCTGATTATCCAGCCAGCCAGGGTTCCGCATCAGATACACGCATCTGGGCGGAACCCTGGCCGGGAACCAATCTATGTAATTATGTAAATTTGTTTATGGCGTTAGGTGTAAGTTTCAAATTAATTTGTATAGAACTGTAGAGGGTAGCATGAAAAAAATCAGTCTGCTTTTCCTGTTGGCGTTTTCTTTGCTTTTTAGCGCGGCTTGTCAGCTTGATGTGAACAAGGCTGTAAGCGCGGCCGGCGATGCTTATAACGCTGTAAGCGTAAGCGATGAACAACTGAAAAAAGATTGCCGCGCCATGCGGGAACTTGGCGATAAAGAAAATAAAGTGGCCGGCGCAAGCAACGCCTACACCGCGCGTTTGAACAAAATTGTTGCCAAATTTAAAAATGTTGAAGGCAACACCTTAAACTATAAAGTTTACCTTACCAGCGATGTTAATGCCAACGCCACGGCGGACGGTTCCATCCGCGTGTATTCCGGCCTTATGGATTTGATGACAGATGATGAACTGCGCTTTGTAATAGGCCATGAAATAGGCCACGTTGTAAAAGGGCACAGCCTTAACGCAACCCGCATGGCCTATGGTTCTTCCGCCGTTATCAAAGGCGCTTCCTCAGCCGGCGGTACCATTGGCGCTTTGACGGAAAGCCAATTGGGCGGCTTGCTGCACACGGTAATCAACGCCCAGTTTTCCCAGTCCCAGGAAACTGATTCCGATGATTACGGCCTGAAGCTGCTTAAAGAAAACGGCTACGACACCCAGGCCGCGGTAACAGCCTTGCAAAAACTCGCCAAACTTGGCGGGCAGGGCAGCATTACGTCCAGCCACCCGGATCCGACCGACCGGGCGGAACGCATGGCCGCTGAAGTTGCCAAGCTGAAATAACACCGCATACAAAACGAGACCATTGCACAATGGCCTCAAAATATTATTCAACGCAAAGACAGCCGGGTTGCATGACCCGGCTGTCTTTGCGTTGAATAATGCGAATGCCGCCCGGATACCAGGTATCCGGGCGGCACAAGAAATCTGCCGAGGGGTCGCGGGGAGTTGAACTCCCCGCGCGGGGTTCAGGGGCAGCGCCCCTGACCGCCGGAGGCATTGCCTGAAATAACGCTGCCAAGCTGAAGCGGCTTGAATGTGGGATGCTCTAAAATGAGGCCATTGTGCAATGGACTCAAAATTCAACCTTCACTTTAAGTCCGGGGCGCAGGGCCGGGTTATGGACAGTTTCCGGCACAAAATGCAGCATTGCGGTAACGGCGTTGTCACTGTCCTTCAAATTTGCCAGCACGCCTTTGGCCCGGGTGTTGTCCGGCAGCAGAATCAGGCAGGGCGCTCCGGGTTGCAGGTTTTTTGCCCTGTCGCGCGGCAGATGCGCTTCAACCCACAGCAGCCTTTCATCTGAAGGATCCAGCCGCATGGCGTCTTGCCCCTGTTCCGCCAGCTTGCCCTTGACCAGTTCCAGGCTGCCTATATAGGCGGCAAAGGGGGCTACTACCGTGGTATTTTCCAGCTTGTTTTGCATGGCTTTTACCTGGGCGGCTTCCTGGTTGTAGCTTTGCCACAGCTCACGGAAAAGTTGCGGGTTATCGCGCAGGGCGCGGGTTTGGGCGGAAAATTCGTTTTCAAAGGCGGCCCGGTTGCGCCCGGCCTGTTCAACCTTTTCTTTGAAAAGGTCAAGGTTTTCATCGCTTTTGCGCTTTTCCGCCAGCAATCTGTTCCGTTCTGTCTGGTTGGAACCAGCTTGTTGCATCTGGCGGGAAAGGCTTAGGGCAAGACGGCTGTGGCGCAAGGATTCCTGTTGCAGCGCGGTGGTGGCGTCCGCTTCCTTGTCTTGTAAAATTTTCAGCTGCTTGGCCACATCCGGCAGCAGGCGGCTGTCTGTTGCAAGGCCCGCTGCCTCATGTGCCTCGCGCCGCACATCATAGGGAAGGGCGGCTCCATGGGCGACCATTTTTTTGATGGCGGCTTCCAATTCTTCCGCCAGGCGGCCTGTATCCATAACAAACAGGGTTGCGCCGGCTTCCACGCGCATGCCCGCCTGCACGGGCAGCTCTTTTACCGCGCCGGAAAAAGGCACAATTATGACAATGCCGGGGCCGGAAACTTCCCCCTGTATTTCTTGTTCACGCAAATGAAAATACAAAACAAGCAGGGCCAGCATCAAAAGAAGCAGAACCAGCAGGGGCAAAATGTAAATCTTTTTCAAGCCTGTCATATGTTTTCCTTCAACTCGGCAAAAAATGTTCAGTTACGCAATCGCGTCAAGACCAGCAAAATGAAGGCGTAGGTCGGCCCCGCCTAGAGTGATTTACGCTTGAAATAGCCGCTTAACGGCGAACAAGGCTCGCCTACGACTATTTCGCGGCAAGGATTTGAAGACAAATCCTTGCAGGGCAATTCACTCATTTCAATCGTAACTTGCTCTAGTTGCAGTGTTTTTCCGCCCTGGCGGTATCCCACAGGCCGCAGTCGCCGTTGCGGCAGGCGGTTTGCAGGTCTTTGCAGGCTGTCTGCATGTTATTTTCAAAAAAGTTCAGGCTGCCGCGAAAGCTCCAGGCGTGGGTCTGTTCCGGATCCATGGCTATTGAACGGTCATAGTCCGCCCGCGCCCCGCGCATGTTGTCGCCCCGCATGGAAATGAGGCCCCGGTACGCGTAAAATTCCGGCATGGGGTTCAAACGTATGCCCTGCGTGGCGTCATCAAAGGCTTCATCGCGCAAATCCAGTTCACTTTTGGCAAGCCCGCGCCAAACATAGGCTTCAGCAAAATTCCGGTCAGCCACAATAGTTTCATTCAAAAGGGCAATGGCCGCGCGTGGGGCGGAGCATACTTCGGAATCTGTCCAAAGCAGGCGGGCTTCATTGAATTTTTCCTGCGCAAGCGGGTTGTGGGTCTTGTATTTTTCCACCTTTACGGCAGGCGGGGCTTTTTCTTCTTGAGAACAGCCCGTCAATGCGGCCAGACCAAGCAAAATCAATTGAAACATGCAGACGGTTTTTACTAATTTGCGGGACATATTTTGAATCCTGTTGAATGTAGACAAATGTTGATATAGCACATATAGTATTCGCACGCAAAATATGGTTACATTATATACAATACCTTACATGGATAACGCTTCAACCATAAACGAGGGCCAAATGCCGCTTGACAATTTACGCACCACCCTTGAGGGAGCGCGCGCCGTGCTTATAGCGCGTTGCGCTTCTGAAAAAAGTTCTGTGTTCTATCAAACAGCCCTGCAGGGGTTTGATGAGCTTCTTGGTAATATCGACTTTTATGTAACAATGGTCAATATTACCCGCAACAAATTTTATGCAAATTTCATGCAAAATATCACCAGGCTTGCCGCCTTGCAAGGTAAAGAAGACGACACGGTCTGCCAAGACCTGGCCTTTTATTTGATTGAAGAGCTGGCGGTTTTTATACGGGAATGTCACCTGCGCTTCCCCAACAGGGCAACCAGCCCCCAAGCCTATGCGGTGATGACGTTTTTTGAAAATAGCGGAAATTGGCACGCGGAAGACGAGTTGCTGGTCACAAAGCATTATTATGGGTTCAAGCAGGCTGTAAGCGCTTAAGCAGAGTGATTTTTTTGGCAGTTTGTGACGTTTTCGCTTTAAGATTGTCGCTTAACGCCGGGCAAAGCCCGCCTATGGCAATCTAGCTGAGGCCGTTACACAATAGGAGGCCGTTGCACAATGGCCTTTTTGCCCTTTTACTGCGTCGTGCCCCATTTTTTCAGGGGCCGCGCGAAGGTCATATATGCTTGAATATACTCCCTCCGCACGGACCTCGCACTCCTTGTAAAAGAACAAAAATTCTCATTGTGCAACGGCCTCAATAGAGGCCGTTGCGCAATGTGGCGCATAATAAAATCCTGTGATATTCGGCAAAAATATCACAGGATTTTATTATGCGCTATTTGGCGTAATGTTTAAGCCATGGTCTGCAAATGAATTGTCAGGTTGGCAAAATCCGGGTTGTCAGAATGGTAGCTGTCAAAGAAATAGTTGTGGATAACAGTGTTGGGGTTGCCGTTCCCGTCAACCTCAATTTCTTTGAAGTCTTTATTTGCAAAGGAAACATCAAGCGTTAAGCCGTTAATGGTTATAGTGTCATTTACCGCGCCTGTGTCGCGCATTATGTATACGTCTTTAATGCTGTTGTTGGCCAGAAGTATTTTGATGTTGGAAAGAATCGCGTCAATGTTGATGGATTGCGGCGCTCCGTCATCAAGGTCAATGCGCAAGGCTTCAAAACCTTCTATGTGCTGGTTGGCTGCGGTAAGCCCGTTTTGTGTGGTGAAAACACCGGCCTTGTTGGCGTTCCACACCAATGTTCCGCCAACTTGCAGCAGGTCATTTTCGCCAGCGCCCCCGTTTACGGTGATATATTGCAGATTGTGGGTTTTTCCGCTGCTTGACAAGACAATGTGGTCATTACCCGCGCCGCCGTCAATAAGCGTATTATTAGCTGAGGCGAACGCCGCTGTAATACTCAGGGAAATAAAGTCATTGCCATTGCCGCCCAACAGAGAGCTGGTGGCGTCAACGCCGTTGCCACTGGCGAAGGTTGTGCCGGAGAAGGCAATACTGTCATCACCATCGCCAAGGTCGAATATTCTGTGGGTGTTGGCAGTGGCGTTGTCAAACAGGAGTTTTGTTTTATCAATTGAACAAAAATCATCGCCGCCACCCGCATCAATTGTGGCGTTCTTCTGCATCAATTTATTTACGGTAGAAAAAGAAAGGCTGTCATCCCCATCGCCGGTGGTAATTGTCGAGTTGTCGTATATGGCGATATTGATATTCTTCATGGAAAACGAATCATTGCCGCCGTCAAGGTTTATTGTGGAACCCCACAAGGCGTATTCCGTATTCAGGTTTCTACCGCCGTTTGGCACATTGTCAAAAAAGACGTTATCATCACCCAGGCCGCCTTCAAGAAGGCTGTTCATCATGGCGTAGTTGTCCGCCAAAATTGTGAAGCGGTCATTCCCGTCACCCATAGCAATGGTTGAGTAGGCAAGGGCGTTAGACTGAGCGTCATTGCCGGACTGAAAGTGAAAAACATCATCAAGGCCGCCAGCTGTCCAGTTAAGATTGGCTGCGGAATAGCTGCTATTTCCGCCAGGGGTGTTACCGCCGTACCATTCACCAAAAATCAGGCCGCCAGCGGCAAGAAGGGTGCCGCTGTCCACAACGTCTTGCAGGTCGGAAGCAAAGTCGACAGCGGGCAGATAGTCATGCAATATGACCTGGATGGTATATGGTTCACTACCTGGTGAAGTTATTTCAAAATACACCGCCCCGCCAGAGGGCAGCGCGGAAAAGTTGGTTACAAGGAAGCGCAATTTGCCGTCTGCTGTAGGTTCACAGGCAATATCCACATCGCCGGGGTCACCGGCCGCCGATGGAAATATTCTTGTTGCCACGGTTCCGGCATTGTTGCCGCGCAAATTGCCTTGAAAGCCGTCATAATTCAAAACATCCACATCAACCCAGCCGTTTGTGGCCCGGCCCGTATAGATAAAGGCTCTGGCGTGATAACCGGTAAAAACGTCTGAAACATCACTGACGTCAAGCGGCATTGCAAACAAACCAACGGAGCTTGGGGCAAGCTGGTTTGCCAGGTTTGTCAACTGAATATCGCGGTAGCTGCTTCCCCATTGCTGGCCGGAAAGTGTGCCCAGCGTGTCAATACCGTCAACGGAAGAGCCAAAGGAAGATGTGTAGGTGGAAAATCCGCCGCTGGCGGCCGGGTTCAAGGGTTGTGGCCCCATGGCGGTATCAATGTTGCTTTCTTTTAGAAGGTCTTCAGCAAGCACTTCGCCAAGTTCCGGCAAAATGAATTTGGGCAGGGTGCTTTCCCCGGTGAAGAAATTTTTTAGGGTGATGGTGCCGTTGCCGTCACCTTCAATCAGCAGATCCGCGCCGGAGCGTTCAAACCCCAACGGCGTAAAGCCAAAGTTTACAGCGGATCCCGGAGTGAAATCAATAATCTGGTTTTGCCCGTTGACCGGGGCCCCCAAGGAAAGAAGCGGAGTTGTCTGTTCGGCCATAAGTCCCCCCCAAATGGTGTGTTTAAAAAGCAGACATGCAGGTTTCTATACTTCTTTTCCTTTTAGTGTAATGCAACATGAAAGTCAATTCAAAACAAATGGCTAGCTCCAGATTGGGAAAAAATTCACCGCAAAGTGGCGGTTATTCAGGCATTGCCGGAAGATATTTTTTTTTGGCCGGGGAGGGCGGTTTATTGCGGTTTATTTTGGGGGCGCATGCGCAAGCCCTTTTAACCGCAGGGCATGCCGGCAAAAGGGCCTTGAATATGTCCAAGGTGTTCATGAAGCGCTTGTGACGGCGCTGTTTAATTTTAGGTCACTATATGCAATGGCCTTAAATTATTTCCGCTTCAAACCAGTAAAGTTCCGTTGTTCCGTCCTTCCAGGCCTGCTGCCAGCTTTCCAGAGGCAGACCGGCCTTGTTGCAGGTGTGGCGCAAAAACTCCTCTTTGTTCCAATTCCATTCCACCGGCACCTGGGGGAGCAAAAGCCCCTGGCGTCCGCCTTGCTTCATAATAAGCCCGTGGCGGCCAATGATGATTTTTTCTGTGTCTTTACAGGGCGTTATTGGCCCCATGATGGATATTTCCAGCTCAATGTCCGCAAATTCTTCCGCCCGCAACGCGGGGAAGCGCGGGTCGTTGAAGGCCGCGGCGGAAGCCATGCGCGTAACCGTTACAAAAAGCGGTTCCGGCGTGACCAGGCTGCCTATGCAGCCGCGCAGCTTGCCGCCGCGTTTTATGGTTACAAACGCCCCAAGGGGGGCCATAAGGGTAGGGGTAGGGGGCGCGGGCATGTCCGCTTCCGGGTTTTTATTGTTCAAGCCTTTGGTAATGGCAAGGCGCGCCAGGTCTCGTAAATAGGCTTTTTCTTCATCTGTAAGCGCAAATTTGAAATCTTTATCCATTTTGTCCTCCTTACGCCTGTTGGCCAGACAGGCAAATTTTAACCCCATGCGCTTTTAAACACAAGCATTTTAAAGACATTGTCGAAGCGGCCGCGCAAATTTCAGGATAATACACTATTTTTATGGCTGGACGCAATAATAAAAATGAGTTATTGTTAAACAAATGACCATTATATTTTGTGATAACCATTTTAAAATTTAGCGCAAACCAGGCTCAGCGCCACTTTGCGCCTAACCTGCAACCGCCGGATGTTTAACCAGAGCATGTTCGCGCACAGAATTATTCAAACCCGGATTATTCAAACCCGGAATATTCGAACCCGGAATATTCAAACATGACGGGTAAAAAAATTAAAGCATGTTTGCTATAAAAATTATTTTGTAATAGCGGCAAGTTCAGGAGTTTATGTGTTTACGCCAGGCCAACTTGTAGTTTACCCCGCACAGGGCGTAGGCATGATTGAAGGCATTACCCGCCAGCAGATAGGTAATGCTGAAGTTGAGCTTTATGTTGTAAGCATTCTTGGCGTGAACATTACCCTTATGGTGCCGGTAAGCAATACCGGAAACGTTGGCCTTAGGGAATTGTGTTCCCCGGACGAGGCGGTGGCGATAATGGGCTCGTTGCTGGACAGAACCGGTTTTACCGGCTACACCGGCCAAAACTGGAACCGCAGATACCGCGAATATTCTGAACGCCTTAAAAGCGGCGCCCTGGCGGATTCTGCCCATGTGCTTAAAGAATTGCGCCTGCTTACCGGTGAAAAGGAACTTTCTTTTGGTGAAAGGCGGCTTCTGGAACAGGCCACCCACCTGGTTGTTATGGAAATTGCCTGTATTTTGCAAAAGGCCCCGGAAGAGATAAAGGAAGAAATAGATTCCTTTTTTGCGGATGTTGTGCGCCCTCAGGAAAAAAAGCCGTAAAATGCCTGCCAGAACCTCTTGCCAAAATTTGATTCCTGACATAATAGCTTGAATGTAACAAATGCTTTTGCCTTACAAACAAGACCGCACCTGTTGATTTTTGTTGTCCCCAAAAAAATTCAAGCTCCGCTACTTAAAGCAATTTGACGCGCTAAATTGTCGCCAGTAGGCGCCAAGCCCCGCCAAATAATTGTTTGCTGGCGCATAAAGCTTGTCCGCGGTCATTTTATGACATTCCACAGTTGTTTTTGGCAACAGTCGCTTCCTGATGAAATCATGTTTTCTTACCACAGGCAAAAATTCTTTTCCCAGAGTATTTCATAAATTTGTACATCATGTTATAACCAATATTGCTCCGGCAATGCGCAAGTTATGACTTAGGGCATATCCGTTCCGGCAGGCCGGGCGGAGCTTGTTTCACCTTTAATCAAGAGTCTCGCATGAATCTTTCCGAACTTAAAATCAAAAGCATGACTGAACTTATGGACCTTGCGGACGAGTTCAATGTTGAAAACGCAAGCAGTATGCGTAAACAGGAACTTATTTTCGCCATACTCCAAAACTGTTCCTCGCAAAACGGGGCCATTTACGGTGACGGGGTGCTGGAAATTTTGCCAGACGGGTTCGGCTTTTTGCGGTCACCGCTTTGCAGTTACATGCCGGGGCCGGACGATATTTACGTTTCACCTTCCCAAATACGGCGCTTTGGCCTGCGCAAGGGCGACGTGGTTTCCGGGCAAATTCGTCCCCCCAAGGAAGGAGAACGCTATTTCGCCTTGCTTAAAGTGAACGAAATCGGGTTTGACGCGCCGGAAACAGCCAAAAACCTTGTGCTGTTTGACAACCTTACCCCAATTTACCCGGACAAGCGCTTTATAATGGAAAACGGCCAGCAAAACTATTCCGGCCGCATAATCGACCTTATGGCCCCCATTGGCTGCGGCCAGCGCGCGGTCATAGTGGCCCCGCCCCGCACCGGTAAAACCATACTTCTGCAAAACATCGCCAATTCCATCAACGCCAACCACCCCGACGTCTACCTCATAGTCCTGCTTATAGATGAACGCCCCGAAGAAGTTACAGACATGGAACGCACGGTGAAAAACGCCGAAGTAATTTCTTCCACCTTTGATGAACCGCCCCAGCGCCACGTGCAGGTGTGCGAAATGGTGCTGGAAAAGGCCAAGCGCCTTGTGGAACGCAAACGTGACGTGGTTATTTTGCTGGATTCCATAACCCGTCTGGGCCGGGCCTATAACGCGGTAACGCCGTCTTCCGGCCGGGTGCTTTCCGGCGGGTTGGACGCCAACGCCCTGCAACGGCCCAAGCGCTTTTTCGGCGCGGCCCGTAATATAGAGGAGGGCGGCAGCCTTACCATAATTTCCACCGCGCTTATAGACACCGGTTCCCGCATGGATGAAGTAATTTTTGAAGAATTTAAGGGCACCGGCAACATGGAAATATATCTTGACCGCCACCTGTCAGAAAAGCGCGTCTTCCCGGCCATAGACATAAACCGCAGCGGCACCCGCAAGGAAGAATTGCTGCTTTCTGATGATACCCTGAACCGGGTATGGATTTTGCGCAAAATTCTTGCCCCCATGTCGCCTATTGACAGCATGGAGTTTTTGCTGGACAAAATGAAGGGCACAAAAAGCAACAACGACTTTTTGAACGGCATGAACAAGTAATGGAGGCCATTGCACAAAATGTCACAAGCATGACATTACGCGGTCATCAAACTGCCGCCATACCGGTGTCATTAGATACAAGCTTTAAACAACGCATTCAATATTAAGGACTTATAGCTATGAAACAAACTTCTTTCCCTGAAGCCCCGGTGCGCAACCTGGCTATGGATCTTGTCCGCGTTACAGAAGCCGCCGCCCTGGCGTCCGCCCGCTGGCTGGGCAAAGGCAACAAGGAAGCCGGTGATCAGGCTGCGGTTGACGCCATGCGCAACAGCTTTTCCTCTTTGGACATCAATGGCCGCGTTGTAATAGGCGAGGGCGAAAAAGACGCCGCCCCCATGCTGTATAACGGTGAAAAGGTCGGGTCAGGCACCGGCCCGGCCCTGGATATAGCGGTTGACCCGGTTGAAGGCACAAACCTTTTGGCCTATGGCCGCCCCAACGCCATTTCCGTTGTGGGCGTGGCCCCGTCCGGCACCATGTACAACCCCGGCCCCAGCTATTACATGCAAAAGCTGGTAGTGCCCGCCGCCGCGAAAAATGTGGTGGATATTGACGCCCCGGTTGATGTGAACCTGCAAAAAATAGCCAAGGCCCTGGGCAAGGACGTTGACGACCTTATTGTCTTTGTGCTGGACAAACCCCGGCATGAAAAGCTTATAACCGCCATACGCCAAACCGGCGCGCGCATTCAGCTGCACACAGACGGCGACATTACCGGCGCGCTTATGGCGGTTGACCCGCGTTCGGAAGTGGATGTAATGATGGGCACGGGCGGCACCCCGGAAGGTGTACTCGCGGCCTGCGCCATACGCGGCATGGGCGGTCAGATCTTTGCCCGGCTTGACCCGCAATCCTATGTGGAAAAAGAGGCCATTCAGGCCGCCGGCATAGACACGCGGGAAATTCTGACTGTGGAAAACCTGGTCAAAACAGATGAAGTGTTCTTTGCGGCCACCGGCATTTCCGGCGGCACCTTCCTGCGCGGCGTGCAGTATACCGGCTATGGCGCGGTGACGCATTCCCTGGTAATTCGCGGCAAAACCGGTTCCTTGCGTTATATTGAATCGCATCAGAACTGGGATCGCCTTATGAAGATAAGCTCTGTGAAGTACGACTAGGCCTTATTACCGCCTTCAATATCAATAACCTTGCGGCGTTACAGGGCAATTCCTGTAACGCCGCAAGGTTTTTAACCGTTATAAAAAACAAATTGAGGCCATTGTGCAACGGCCTCAAATCAGCGTCCCCAACCAATTAAACAGCCCAGCCAGAACAACACCCGCCAACGCCCCCGCAGCCCATAACAAAAAAAATCCTTTGTTTGAAAATAGGCCAGTTTGCCAAATATTCTTTAAAATATACACAGTTATTGGTAGCAGCAGCGTGGCCGTGCCCAGGCCAGGCAGGTACACCTTAAAGTAAAAGGCCGGCAAAATGTGTGAAAACAGCGCGTTAAGCAGCAACATGCCGGAAAATGCCAGCACAGCAGAATAATAGAGGCCGTTGCATAATGAGAATTTTTGTTCTTTTACAAGGAATGCGAGTTCTGCGCGGAGGGAGTATATTCAAGCATATATGACCTTCGCGCGGGACGAAGCATGACGCAGTAAAAGGGCAAAAAGGCCATTATGCAACGGCCTCTAATAAGCTTTGCGGCTGGCATATGCGCGGTGCAGCAACCAAAAGACCAGCACGGTAAAAAGACAAAGCGCAATGCCAAAAGAAAATAAATTGACCCTGGCTGGTAAAACATCAAGAAAGCCCTGGGTGGAATTGGGTGCAAACCTAAATAAATTGACCCTGGCTGGTAAAACATCAAGAAGGCCCTGGGTGGAATTGGGTGCAAACCTGAATGAAGGGCCCCAAATAAAAGCGGCCATAATAAATTCTTCAACATTGTGCAGAAAAAAACACCAGGGCAAATAGCATATTGCCAAAGATTCCATACGGCGTGTAGCCGCGTTATCCGTTTGGGCCGGCTGGGTATGATTTGGTGATTGCATTGGGCCGTTATAATTTCTTTGCCGAAATATGGCAACAGCCTGCCATTCATATGGAATTATAATTGTCTCATAATGTAAATTATGTTAACTTTGCTATATGGTTTTTTGCTGTGTTCTTGATAAATGCGTAATTTGTTCAAGGTGTTATACTGAGCATGCATTTTTATGCCCCTGCCCTGTTACTGTGCCGGGTGACCCCGCTCAAAGCGCATCGTTTATCCGGCACACGCCATTGCTGGAACCTTGCCGAACCTCGCGCCTTGCCCCAAGCTTTGCCCAAAGCTTGGCCCCAATATCCATAACGCTGTTGCCCGCAAGTTCCGCAAGGCCGGCTTTTGAAGACCGGCGGCTCGTTTAGGCGCATTTGCCGTTGGAAACCCGCCATATATTATAATGAAGCATTTGCCTGCCTTGCGCCGCGCCGCTTGCGCCTTTAAGGAATTTTCATTTTTCACGAATTATTCCTTTACTTTTAGAGGAAAAAATATGAATATTCTATAGATTGCTTTCAAGGCAAACTTTAGACAGGCCTGCGCTCCGGCTTTCGCCAAGGGGGACGCAAAGGCCGAATATACATCACACAGGAGTTTTTATGTCTGAAAAAAAATGCTATTTTAAGCCGTTATACGAAATGGCCACCGTAATTAGCTCCAGCCTGGAACCGCACATTGTGCTGCAAAAAATTGTGGAACAAACCACCCGGGCCCTGGATGTGAAGGCCTGCTCCATCCGCCTGCTTGACAAGCACAAGGAATTGCTGCTGGCCAGCGCCATGCACGGCCTTACCAAGGGTTATATCCGCAAAGGCCCGGTTGAAGTGCGCAAAAGCCACCTGGACGCGGAAGTGCTTACCGGCGGCGTGCCGGTTTACATCAAGGATATCACCGCTGATGAACGCTTCCAGTACCCGGAAAAGGCCAAGGAAGAAGGCCTGGTATCCGTCCTTGTGGTTCCGCTTAAGGTTGAGGGCAAAGGCATAGGCATCATGCGTATTTATACCTCCAGCGTGCGGGAATTTAACACTGAAGACAAAGAATTCCTTATGGCTGTGGGCCACCTGGCAGGCCTGGCTATTGAAAACGCCCGCCTGCATCAGGCCCTTAAGGCAGACTATGAACTGCTTACCGAATACAATTATCAGGTGTTTGAAGACTAAAGCACGCTTAAAGTAACGCTTTAACTATTCACAACACACTACATTTAAAGGAAATTGATATGCAAAAAATACGCGTGGGCATAAACGGCTTTGGCCGCATCGGGCGTCAGGTTTTCCGCGCCCTGATGCAAAACTATCATGACGCCATTGAAGTGGTTGGCGTGAACGACCTTTTTGATGCGGAAACCAACTTCCATTTGCTGGAATATGATACCTGCTACGGCCGCGCCCATTTCGACATCAAGATTGAAGGCGATGTGGTGCATGTAAACGACTGGACAATAAAAAACTTTGCCGAGCGTGACCCCAAACTTTTGCCCTGGGGGAAAATTGGCGCGGATATAATTATTGAATCCACGGGTATTTTCCGTTCCGCCCCGCAAGCCGGCGTACATATTGATAACGGAGCCAAAAAGGTCATTATTACCGCCCCGGCCAAAGATGAAGACATTACCGTGGTTATGGGCGTAAACAATGACAAGTACGACCCGTCCAAGCACCACATAGTTTCCAACGCCTCTTGCACCACAAACTGCCTGGCCCCCATGGCCCTGGTTGTGCAAAACGCCTTTGGCATACGCAGCGGGGCCATGACAACCATCCATTCCTACACCAACGACCAGCGCATACTTGACCTGCCGCACAAAGACCTGCGCCGGGCCAGGGCCGCCGGTTGCAACATCATACCCACATCCACCGGGGCCGCCCAGGCCGTGGCGTCTGTAATACCCGCGTTGAAGGGCCGCTTTACCGGCTATTCCCTGCGCGTACCCACCCCCACCGTGTCAGTGGTAGATTTCACAGCGGTGCTGGAAAAAAATACAGATACCGAAACCCTGCGCAAATACCTGAAGGAAGCCGCAGAAGGCCCGCTTAAGGGCATTATGGCCTACAGTGAAAAACAGCTTGTTTCATCCGACTTCCGTGGCGACCCGCATTCCTCTATAGTGGAAGCGGAATACTGCACCGTGCAGGACGGCAACATTGCCAAGCTGGTTTCCTGGTATGACAATGAATGGGGCTATTCCTGCCGCGTTGCGGATTTGGCCCATCTTATGGGTTCAAAGGGCTGGAAGTAGCAAATTGCTTGAAGCCTGATATGAGGCCATTGCACAACGGCCTTTTTGCCCTTTTACTGCGTCGTGCTTCGTCCCGCGCGAAGGTCATATATGCTTGAATATACTCCCTCCGCACGGAACTCGCACTCCTTGTAAAAGAACAAAAATTCTCATTGTGCAACGGCCTCGATATATAAAATGCGGAGGGCTTATTTGAGGTTGCAACTTCTTGTAAGCTCTCCGCATTATCATTTGGTTTTTTTAAAAAAAGTTATAAATTCCTTTGCTTTTTTACCGCATAATATGTTAAGCCTTTTTTAAAGCGCAAGCAAAACGCAACATGAGACCGTTGCGCGATGAGATTTTTGTTCTTTTACAAGGTCTCAATATAACCCTATGTCTTTAAACATACTCTAGTAGAGGGTCTTTTATGTCCCATACCAACATTTTGCTGGAAACCGGCACCAATGAGCTTGAAGTTGTAGAATTTTTTCTTGATGAAGATGGCTACCGCGGCTATTACGGCGTAAACGTAGCCAAAGTGCTTGAAATAATTCGTATGCAACCCATTACATCCATGCCCCAAATGCGCCACCCGGCCGTTATGGGGGCCTTCCCCCACCGGGACGGGCGCGTGGTGCCCATGGTGGATTTGGCTACCTACCTTGAAAAAAAGCGTATAGCCTCTTCAGACCCAAAAGTTATTGTTACGGAATTTAACAACATAGTTACCGGCTTTCTGGTTTCCGGCGTAAACCGCATCCACCGCCTTAGCTGGGTGGATGTTGAAGCCCCCGGCAACTTTTTGCAACATATGAGCAATAACTCCATCACCGGCGTTGTACGCCTTGAAGGCCGGGTGGTGTTTATTCTGGATATGGAAAGCATTGTGGCGGAACTGGACCCCAACCTGGCCATTCACCTTGGCAAGCTGCCGGACGTGAAAGTGCAGGCCAAGGAACGCTACACCGTTGTACACGCGGACGATTCCGGCAACGTGCGCAACCTGGTGCGCAACCTGCTTACCCAAAGCGGGCGCTTCAATGTTATTTCCAAGGCGGATGGTGAAGAAACCTGGTTGTACCTGCAAGAAGTTTCCCGCACAGCGCAGGCGGAAGGCAAAACCATCAATGATTACGTGGACGCGCTTATCACAGATATTGAAATGCCGCGCATGGACGGCCTGGCCCTGTGCCGTCATATCAAAGAAGACGCGTACCTGAAAACCCTTCCCGTAGCCATTTTCTCCTCTTTGGTCACGGACAAGCTGGAACATAAGGGCGTAAGCGTTGGGGCCGACGCCCAGTTCGCCAAGCCGGACTTGCAGGTGCTTAGTGAACGGGTGCTGGAACTTGTAGGAGCGCGTTAGGTCCTGTTGCCACAATGGCCCTTTTGCCCTCTGGGCTGCGTCAGAAAACAAAATTCATGCTCGTGACTGCAATGCGGGCAGCGTGCCTTCACAAACCCCGGCTTTGCGGAGTTATCATCATATGGCCTTTTCGCCTTTTGGGGCGAAAAGGCCAATTTTATAGCTGTTCAGGTGCAAAAAAAGTCTAATAGGTATTGCTCAAATTACTTTTTCATGGCATAATTTTTTCTGCATCAAATCTCTACACTTTCATAGGGATATTTTGCGGGCAGGGCTGAATTTATTCAAGGCTTGCCAAAATTTGGTTGCGCTTGCGTAGCCTGCCAATTAACCTTTTAAGGGACGACCAGCATAAGGAGATTGTTTATGGGAATGCGTGTTGTTGTTGTCGGCGGTGTAGCCCTTGGCCCAAAAGTGGCCGCGCGCTGCAAAAGACTTGACCCGGAAGCCACAGTAACCATGATAGACCAGTCCACCCGCATTTCATACGGCGGATGCGGCATTCCTTACTTTATTTCCGGCGAGGTTCAGCATATTGAAGAACTGCAAAGCACGCCCTACGGCATAGTGCGCGATGCGGCTTTTTTCAAGGAAAGCAAAGGGGTGGATGTTCTGCTTGAAACCCGCGCCATAGCCATTGACCGCAAGGCGAAAACCGTTACCGTGCTTGACCTTAAAACCAACCAAACCTCCACCCTGCCCTATGACAAGCTGGTGCTGGCCGTGGGCAGTTCTCCCAACCGCCTGCCCATTCCCGGCATTGACCTTGCGGGCATAAGCCCGGCTACCAACCTTGATGAAGCCGAACTTATCAAAAAAGCTGTGGAATCACGCACCATAAACAACGCCGTGGTTGTAGGCGGCGGCTTTATTGGCCTGGAAATGGCCGTGGCCTTTGCCGATATGTGGGATATACCCACCACTATTGTTGAAGTGGCCGACCAAATTCTTTCCGGCTTCCTTTCGCCCACCATGGCCCGCATGGCCACGCATGACCTTGAAACGCACAACGTCAAGGTGCTTACCACAGAAAAAGTTACCCGCTTTGAAGGCAAAGACGGCCATGTAACCAAGGTGATAACCGACAAGCGCGAAATCCCGGCCGATTTTGTGGTTATGTCCGCCGGTGTGAAGCCCAACACGCAACTGGCGGTTGATGCCGGGCTGGAAGCCAATGAACGCGGCCTGCTTATAGTCAACGAGTTCATGCAGACCTCAGACCCGGATATTTATGCCGGTGGCGACTGCGCCATGGTCAAAAACCTTATTACCGGCAAAAAGCACTGGTTCCCGCTGGGTTCCATGGCCAACCGCCAGGGCCGCGTGATCGGCAGCAACCTGGCCGGCAAGGGCCGCAAGTTCTCCGGCGCGGTCGGGGCCTGGGGCGTGAAGCTGTTTGAACAATCCGTTTCCGGCGCGGGGTTTACCCTGCCGGGCGCAATGCGTGAAGGTTATGACGCCATAACCGTGCACATTGAACAGGTTGACCGGGCGCACTTTTACCCGGAACACGCCATGATGACCCTTGAACTGGTGGTAGACCGCCCCACCCGCCGCGTGCTTGGCGTGCAGGGCATGAGCCCCCTGGGCGACGCCCTTATGGCCCGCATAAACCCGGTGGCGGTTCTGCTTGGGCACCACATTACTGTAGAAGAAATCAGCAACCTGGAAATCGTCTATTCCCCGCCCTTCGCTTCCTCTATGGATATTGTGAACGTGGTGGGCAACGTGGCCGACAACATTCTTGAAGGGCGCTGCCAGCCGGTGGATCCGCAGGAATTTGAAAAGCTTTGGCATGAACGGGCCAAAAATGACGTCTATTTCCTTGATGCCCGCCTGTCACGCGGCCCGGCCAGTGAACTGGCGGAAAAATACCCCAATGAATGGCACAACCTGCCCACGGAAGAACTTAAGGAACATTTGGGGAAACTGCCCAAGGACAGCCCCATTGTCATTGTGTGCAACACCGGTTTGCGCGCGTATGAGGCCCAGCTTGTCTTTAATGAAGCCGGCTTCAAAAACACCAAAACCGTTGCCGGCGGCATGCAAAGCGTAAGCCGCCTGGGTGTGAAGCTGTAAGCCTGACCCGCATACGCCACTCTATAAAAAAATACCCGCGCTTGATGAATAATCAGTGCGGGTATTTTTTATAGCTGGAAATTGTTTTTGAATTACAAGCCCTTTCCCCAAAGCTCCAAAATCACATCATAATATTTACTGACACTTAACACCTTTTATTAATAGAGAATTATCTCTTTACACCATATTTTGTAATGTGCTAATGATGGTTATTCAAGGCATCGTAACCAGGCACCGCCTGGGCATTTCGTCATTGAAATTAAGCGACAATCTTAAAATGAGACTCAAAGTGAAAATGTCATAAGGGATATAAGAGTTGGGAAGTTTTTTTCTATGCGCGCCAGGTTAAAACATGTTCTTTACGTATTCATGGCCGATGAATTTGCCGGGGAAAGGTTAAAGCATCAATACAAGATGCTTCAGGTTGTATTCCTTGTCGTTGGCGTCATTGCCGCCGTATTGGGCATGGTCAACTGGTTTCAGCGGCGCTATGTGGTATTTGTGTCGCTTTGCCTGGCCTATGTGATGTTTATGCTTTCCTACCACTTGGTAAAAAAGCACGCGAATATCCGGGCGGCAACCACTATTCTTATGTTTACAGTTGGCGTGCTGTTTACCTATTACCTTATTGACGCCAGCAATGAAGGCGTTGCGGTATTATGGCTGCTGACCATGCCCAATGTTGCCATGTTTGTGCTGGGCTTTAAAAATGGAACAATCCTTACCCTGTTTTTCCAGCTTGTTTTGATGTTTTGCTTTTGGGGCCCGCCGCATGTTTCTTTACACGCATCCTATTCCGAAATATTTTTATCGCGTTTCCCCATTCTGTATGGCGCCATGGTGCTTGCCGCCATGCTGCCCTCTTTTTCCATAAAAAGCATGCAGCTTGAGGCAAACGAGCACAGCAGCCAACTACAGGCGGCTGTGCAGGCGGAACATGATGCTGTAAGCCGTATGACCTTGCAGACCATAACCTCAATCTGCCGGACGGTGGACGCCAAAGACGCCTACACCCACCAGCATTCCGAACGGGTGGCCGACTATGCCTGCATGATAGCGGAAGACTTGGGCTGGAACGCGCAACAGCTTTCCAATTTGCGCAGCATGGCCCGCCTGCATGATATAGGCAAAATAGGCGTGCCGGACGCGCTATTGAAAAAAACATCCGCGCTTACAAAAAGCGAATATGAGGCAGTGCAGCGGCATGCGAGCATTGGCGGCATAATACTGCAAGACCTGGATTTGTTTGAAAACTTGAATTATGGCGCTTTGTACCACCATGAACGCTATGACGGTTGCGGCTACCCGGAAGGCCTGAAAGGCAAAGATATTCCGGTTGAAGGGCGCATTATAGCCATTGCCGATGCCTTTGACGCCATGAATTCCGACAGGGTTTACCGGAAAAAACTTGACCCGCAATATATCTTGCAAGAGCTTGAAACTGGCCGCGGCCTACAGTTTGACCCGGAATTGACCGATATTTTTCTTGCCCGGCTTAAGAAAAGCCCTGTGGACGGGGGCGCGACATGTTAAGCCCCGGCATAAAAAAAATAATCAACATATTGAAGGCGGATGAAGACAGCCCGGAAAATATCGCCCGGCAATACAGCATAATAAAAGTAGTTTCCCTTGTCATGGCCTGCACAACCCTGATTACCAGCGCCATGAATATTTTGCAGCAACGCTATATAATGTTTTTTACCACTTTAACCCTGATGTTTGTTTTTATAGGGGCGTACCTGGTTTGCCGCAAACAGCGCTGCCTTGCGCTTTCCAAGCTGTCCATAGTGGGCGCGGTGGGCACAATTTTTACCTTTTATGCCGTTACCGGCGGCAATGAAGGTTTTGCCATATTGTGGGCGCTGGTTTCACCCGGCGCCATCATGTTTGCTGTAGGGCTGGGTTATGGCCTGCTGCTAAGCCTTTATTTCCAAATTCTGCTTGTCTTGCTGTTCTGGACCCCGCTTAGCGTCCATGTGCAGGGCCTTTATGCGGAATTTTTCATGCTGCGCTTCCCCATTCTTCATTTGGGCATAGTGGTGTTTGGCGTTATCTCCGCCTTTTCCATCAAGGCAATGCGGGTTCGGCAGGATGAACATAACTTCCTGCTGCAACTTGCGGTTGCGGAAGAACACAAAAAAGTGGCCCAAATGACCATGCAGACCATAACTTCAATCTGCCGGGCGGTAGACGCCAAAGACGCCTACACCCACCAGCATTCCGAGCGGGTGGCCGAATATGCCTGCATGATGGCCGGCACTCTGGGCTGGGGCAGCGGACGCATTGAAAACTTGCGCGCCATTGCCCGCCTGCACGACATAGGCAAAATCGGCGTGGATGACGCGGTGCTGCAAAACCCGGGCAGCCTGAATGCCGAAGAATATGCCGCCATGCAGGAACATCCGGTAATTGGCGGCAATATATTGCAGGAACTTGACCTGATTGAAAATGTGCGGCAAGCAGTTGCCTGCCACCATGAACATTACAACGGCAAAGGCTACCCCTATGGCCTGAAAGGTGATGAAATTCCGCAAGAATCCCGCATTATAGCCATAGCCGATGCCTTTGACGCCATGAATTCAAACCGGGTATACCGTGGAAAACGCGACCGCGACTACATAATAAACGAGCTGAAAAAAGGATGCGGCAAACAGTTTGACCCGGAACTTACAGCCGTATTTTTGGAACTGCTCTACCACAATTCTATTGAATTTTAACGGCGAATGACTGGATCGTTTCATTAAAAAGTAAAATTCCCGGCAAGGATCTGTCTTATTACATTTTCGCTGCCGGGAATTTTATATAGATATGTAGTATTCTTACGACATTACAGGCTGCTATAGCCTTCCTTAATCCTTTCCTTTAAGTATTCGGCAAAGTCTTCCGGGTCTTCAACATCAAAGCAAATGGCGTCCTTGTCGCCTTCCAGGCCTTTGGGTATAAGGTCGCCCTTCTCTTCAGGGTCGCTTATGGCTTCCGCATAAAAGCAGGCGGAAATCCAGCGGGAATCCGGGTCATCATCTATAATGTCCAGCAGGCCGAAAAACGGGCGGCTGTTTTGTTTGGGGTTTATAAGGCGCACGGAATGGCTTACGCCGGGGCGGCCTTTATATTCAAAGCGCATTCCGCCAAGGCCGTTCGCATATTCCAGCAGGCTGGTGAACAGCGGCTTCATGTTATTGTTGTCTGTCACCCAGTCTTTTAAAAACAGTTCCAGTTCCTTTTCCATTATTGCCTCCATGTATTTTTCAGGGTTTGTTCGCGGAGTTTCCCACCCTTCGCGCAAGCGTGCCAGAGCTGCAATGGCCTCAATAGGCAGGCCATTATTTTGCCTCATTATCCTTAAATTCCCCAGCGGCCGCCCTTTTTACCAAATCCCACTGTTCCGCAAGGCATTTGCGCAGGTTGTAGCGTTCCACAACCATTTGCCGGGCGGCCTGGCGCATGGGTTTGAAGGCTGCCGGGTTCGCCAGGGCCGCGTTGATGTGCCCGGCCAGGGCGCTGTGATCCAAAAAATCGAACAACACGGCATTCTTGCCGTCTTCCGCCACTTCAAGCAATGGTTCGGTGCGTGAAGCTATAAGCAGGCATTCGCAAGACATGGCTTCCAGCAAAGACCAGGATAGCACAAACGGGTAAGAAAGGTAGACATGCGCCGATGAAATCTGAAATACCCGGCGCAAGGCCTCGTAAGGCACCTTGCCAGTAAAGTGAATGCGAGAAAAATCAAGCTGGCCCTCAAGCTGGCCCAGTATGATGTTTTTGTAGCTTTCACCGGGCGGCAGGGGCTTGCTGTAACTTAC
Organism: Desulfovibrionaceae bacterium; assembly: GCA_031552315.1. Classification (GTDB taxonomy): domain Bacteria; phylum Desulfobacterota; class Desulfovibrionia; order Desulfovibrionales; family Desulfovibrionaceae; genus JAVBMP01. The sequence continues at coordinate 36,754 of JAVBMP010000123.1, forward strand.
CTCTGTGCCGCCTATAATAATGATGTGCGCATCCGGGTGGGCGGCCTGCACTTCCGGCAGGCTGCGCAAGAAAATATGAAAGCCCCTGTAAGGCTCCAGGTTGCGCACCGAATATGTAACCACCTTGCTTGACGCATCCAGAGTAACAATATCCGCTTGCGCCGCAACGTCCTCATCATGCGGGACAAAACGGCTGGAACCTCTGTAGTCCAGCTTTTGCAGCCGCACGCTGGCTGTTGGATCCGGCCGCATGAAATCTGTATTGATTCCATCATGAATGGTCTTGATGCGTTCACGCATGAATTTGGGATAGCGAGAGGTCTGCCAGCGCGTCGGGCTTATGCACACATCCGCGGAGGTGAAGGACGTAAGCTGCGCGGAATTGCTGACGCGGGCAAAAAAGCGGGTATCTGGTGAACGGGCAAATTCCGGGTCAAAGTCAAGGTCGGCCTCATTGCCCCAAAAATAGTATTCACAAAACATCACAACCGGCACGGACGGGTATATGTCTTTTACAAAAATGCCCTCGCCCCAGCCGGGGTGCAGGCATATCACATCCGGCACAAAGCCTTTTTCTTTAAGTTTTTGCATGGCGCGGGCGGCCACCTGCCCCCGGAAGACGCAATTTTCAAAATTACGCAGGTAGGAATGGGTTGCCGGGTTGCCGGGTTGCGGGGTGGCATAGCCCACAGTGGTTATTTCCGGTATGGCGCCAATGGAATCAATATGTTTGCTTTCCCCAAGGCCTACCACAATATTGTCTTTGGAAGACGCCATGTAGCGGGCCAGGTTCAAATACTGGCCGGGGAAATTTTGGTGCACCAAAAGGATTTTCATGCGGCGGCTGCCCTATTCCGCATCCTGACCGGCATGCCGGCCCGCGTTCTGGACTGTATCAGAGGCTGCGGCAGCGGAATCGCCGCCCGCCAGGGCCTTTTGTTCCTCGCCCGGGGGCAGGCTTTTTACCCCCCACCCTTCAAGCTGGCCCTTTATAAAGGCGCAAATTTCCGCATGTTCCGCCTTGCCGTTGCCCTGTATGGTTATTGGTTCACCAAAGGTAAAATGCACCGGCAATGCGCGGTCTATTGGCCCGGCATCCTTAATAAGCCGCCCAACTCCCCAGGCGTCTGTGCGCAGGGCCACCGGCACCACCGGCACCCCGGCCTTGCGGGCCAGCTTTATGCCCACGGTGTTGAAGTGGCGTTCATCAAAATAATGGCTGCGCGTGCTTTGGGGGAAAACAATTATGGACGTGCCCCCCTCCAGCCTTTGCACGCCGCCTTCCAGCACGGCGGCAAGGTCTTCCCTTGGGTTGGCCCGCCCCACTACAATTGGGTCACGCGCGGCCAGCACATGCTTAAAGTACGGGTATTTCATAAGGCTGTCTTTAACCACAAAGGTCACTTCCCGGTGCGGCTGAATAATGCTGGGCAGCACAAAAGTTTCCAGCGTGCTCATGTGGTTGCCTATGAATACGCAGGGGCCTTGCGGCTTCAAAATATTTTCCGCCCCGCGCACCTGCACCTTTATGCCGCAATCTTCAAGCGCCTTAAGGGTGGCAAGGCTGCCCTTGACCCATTCCGCCGGGGTATAATTGCCCTTTTTGGCAATGCGCCCGGCGTTGAAAACAATTTTCAGCAGCTTGGAATAAAAGCTCAAACCGGGAAAAAGCCCGGCAAAAAAAGTTTGGCGGCCTTCCGGCGTATCATAGGGGCTGACGGAACAAATAGGGTCATCTGGGTAGACTGCGCTCATGAAAAATCCTTGCAATATAATTTCCCACAGTATGATAGATTTTAAAACCTTTGGCAAGCGGTGAGGCGCAAGCCTGTTTGAAAATGCCGGTGTGCGGCAAAATTTTCCTTTTTTATCCGGGCAAGGCCCTGGCAAAATTTGCCCGCCAGGCAAAATTTGCCTTTTTATGCCAGAACCGATTCAGGCAGAGCAAGCCAACCCGGCGCAAAAAGCGCCCGGTTTTGCGAATAAAATAAAAACCCCTAAAGTTTTTCCCGCGCCATGCGATAAGAAGCGCAATACAACTTGAATGGAGGCGCAACGTCATACAAAACTGGCATTCTTTTTGCTTCAAGCAACGCAAGCAGTGGTTTGAATTGTTCAACCATAACTTGTAACGGCAAGCAAAAACTCCCAGGAAGGGACGAAAAGCGGGCCAGGACAAAATTTAGGGCAGAGTGCCGCAGGGAAGCGGCCGGCATAGTGTCACTGCCTGGAAAGCCAAACATATTCATGGAGGAATATCATGGCAATGGTAATTAATCACAACATGATGGCTTTGTCTGCCAACCGGAACCTTGCAAATTCCTACGGCAACCTTTCTACCTCCGTACAGCGCCTGTCTTCAGGCCTGCGCGTAAACTCCGCCGCTGACGACGCCGCCGGCCTCGCCATCCGCGAATTGATGAGAGCGGACATTGCATCACTTAACCAGGGTGTGCGTAACGCGAACGACGCCATATCGCTTATTCAAACCGCCGACGGCGCTTTGGGCGTTATTGACGAAAAGCTTATACGCATGAAGGAACTCGCTGAACAGGCCTCCACCGGTACTTACGGTTCAGCCCAACGTTTGATGATTGAATCGGAATACCAGGCCATGGCTTCGGAAATTACCCGAATCGCCAACGCTACCGACTTTAACGGGGTACACCTGTTGAACGGTAACCTGTCTTCCGCCACTCACAACGGTGAAAGCATGACCTCTACCGGCAAGCTGAAGGTTCACTTCGGCGCGGGCAACGACAGCGCGGAAGACTACTACTACGTACAGATCGGCAACTCCACTGCTTCCGCTCTGGGCGTTGGTAACTCCGCCGCTACCAGCAGCGCGGCGTACACAGTCTCCACGCAGCACGCTGCCCAGAAGGCTCTTGAAGGGATCACAAGCGCCATCAACTCCAAGGACCAGATCCGAGCCAACCTTGGCGCCATGCAGAACCGTTTGGAAAACACCATTTCCAACCTGCAGATCCAGGCGGAAAACCTTCAGGCGGCTGAATCGCAGATCTCCGACGTTGACGTGGCTACCGAAATGACGGAATTCGTGCGTAACCAGATTCTTACCCAGGCCGGCGTGGCCATGCTTTCACAAGCTAACTCCATGCCGCAAATGGCCTTGCGGCTTATCGGTTAATCCGCAAAACTGCTGGGCAGGGGTAACAAAAGGCAAAAGGCCTGGCAGCGCAAGCTGTCAGGCCTTTCAGGTTGATGACAAACCCCGCAAGGCCGGGGTTTGCAAAGGCACGCCCGCTTCGGCGCTTTACGGCGGCAACGAATGCCGCCTGCGCCTACGCGGCGGGCTGTTGACAAAGAGGACTTTGTCAACAGCCTCAAAGGCCTGGCAGCGCAAGCTGTCAGGCCTTTCTGTTTGATTTGAGCCGGGCTTTGTAAAAATGCCGTCACTTCGGGGTTTTGCCGTTCAAAAAGGCGCAAACTTTTTCAAAGGTCATATCAAAGGCCCTTTCAACGCTGTCCGCTATTTTTTCATTGATCGGGAACGGGTCTTCATGCCGGTACGGGTACGGGTAATCGAGCACATCAACGCGGATGTTGATGTCCCCGCCGCTGCCCTGCAAGGTATTTTTAACCTCATAGGGCGGCACAACCTCATCATTGGCCAGGGCTATGGCGTAAAACCTGTCGCCGATCATGCGGAACTTGTCTTCCCGGTAATGCCGCTGGCTGCGGTAATCCAGCAGGCTGCGAAAGTTAACGCCTTCCGGGTAGTCGCCGCCCAGTTTGTCGCCAAGCTGCTTATTTTCACGCATATGGCTTTCAAGATGTTCCACAAAATATGAATACAGGGCGACGCAGGCCTCACTATCCATAATGAACTTGGAAACCGGGGAAAGGCGGTTAAAAACCGGCCCGCCGCAAAAAGATGTGTATTTTGACTGGCTGAACCATCCATTATGATTGGTAATCATAATTATTTCGCACAAAAATGTGCCGATGGAATAGGAAAAGAAGTCTATGCCGGCATT
>JAVBMP010000090.1:0-19565 GCA_031552315.1 Desulfovibrionaceae bacterium
CGGGGGAGCAGGCCTAACTCGCGTGACCTGCCACCGGGTCCAGGTCATGCGCCGTGTGCGGGCTGCGCGGCGGGTTGTTGAACACCCGGAGGGAGCCGAAATAACTGGGTATTTGCGTGGTGCCGGGGCTTGCCAGCGTAAAGGCCCCGTTTGCCGGCTTCCAATACAGTTCCGGCGTAAAATGGCCCAGGGCAGCGTTCATTTCCTTGCGGTCACGTTCTATGCGGGCTTGTTCCGAAGCCGGGGGGGCCACATATTTTGGCGGCACCGTAAGCTTTTGCACCGGGTAGGGACGCGGGACTATGCGCACCGGGGAAAGCGGCAAATCTTCAACCTGAACCTGGTTGCCGTCTTGCAGCACCCGTTCAAATTCCGCCACAACATCGGCCACCCGCAAAGTGGGGGCGGTTTTTTTGGGGAAGCGCACACTTACCGGAAACGCCCCGGTTTCATCAAGCGGCACGGCCAGCAGGCAATAACCCACGCGGAAGCGCCCGCTTGCATGCTTTTCCAGCGGAAGGGCAAAGTGCTTGCCCCGCCACAACACCTGCATCTTTTCCACTTCCAAAGGCACGCTGACGCTGAAGGTGAAGGCCTGCCCGTCGCCAATGGCGGAAGGGTAACTTATGAAAACCGGGCCGGGGCTGTCAGAAACAACAGACGCGGCCCAGGCCGGAACAGCCCCGCAAACCAGCAAAAGGCCAAGCGGCAACGCCGCAAACAACCTGATAAAACGCTTCATGCATAAACTCCTTATCAACCCCACCCGGCCAATTCCATTCCGCACTTGAGGCCGTTGCACAATGGCCTTTTTGCCCTTTTACTGCATCGTGCCCCATTTTTTCAGGGGCCGCGCGAAGGTCATATACGCTTGAATATACTCCCTCCGCACGGAACTACGCAGATATGGGCACTCCTTGTAAAAGAACAAAAATTCTTATTGTGCAACAGCCTCACATTTGGCCTACGATTGTATTAAAACAAATAAAATTTCAAATTACAACGTCTAAAAATATTTTTTAACAATAAAAATATAGCGGAGTTAGCACGCGGCACAATGTTCTTAATGGCCCTAACGGGGTTCAGGAGGGTGGGGGTCTGGGGGAGGGAACCTTAAGGGCTTCAAGCCCTTGGGGTTCCCTCCCCCAGAATACGCTACGCGGCTAGCGCAGGGCGCAGCGCACGGCCTCCGCCATATCTTCGGCCAGGCGGCTTACCTGGTCTTCATCTTCGCCTTCAACCATTACGCGGGCCAGGGGTTCTGTGCCGGAATAGCGCAGCAGTACGCGGCCGCGTTCACCCAGTTCTTTTTCCGCCTTGTCACGCGCGGTCACAATGGCCTCGCACTGGTCAAAGGGCAGTTTTTCCTTTACCGGCACGTTTATTTGTGTTTGCGGGAAAAGGTTAAGCAGCCCGGCCAGGGCGGAAAGGGGCTTGCCGCTTTCCCGCATTATGCGCAATACCTGCAAGGCGGCCAGCAGGCCGTCGCCGGTTGTGCTGTAGTCGTGGAAAATAAGGTGGCCGGACTGTTCCCCGCCAAGAGAAAGCTTGTTGGCGCACATGGCTTCCACCACATAGCGGTCGCCGACGGCGGTGCGCAAAAGCTCTCCGCCGTGGTCTTTCATGAACACTTCCAGGGCCATGTTGCTCATTACCGTGGCAACCAGGGTTTTTTGCGGCAGGCGGTTGCGCTTCATCATATCCAGGGCGCAAATGGCCAGAATTTGGTCGCCGTCAAGCACGGTGCCCTTTTCATCCACCAAAATTACGCGGTCGGCGTCGCCGTCCAGGGCAATGCCTATGTCGGCGCGGGTTTCCAGCACTTTGGCCGCGGCTACGTCCGGGTGCAGAGAACCGCAGCGGTAGTTGATGTTGCGCCCGTCCGGTTCCGTACCGATTTTTACCACGTCCGCGCCCAGTTCTTCCAGCGTCATGGGGGCGACCTTGTAGTTGGCCCCGTTGGCGCAATCTATGACCACGCGCAGGCCGTCCAGGGTAAGGTGGGCGGGGAAGCTGTTTTTTATGGACATGATGTAACGGCCGGGGGAATCTTCAATTTTTTTGGCCTTGCCCACCTTGCCGGCGGCGGGGTAGTCCCATTCCCAGGTTTGGTCAAGCACCATGTCGGTCATGATGTCCTCTACCTTGTCCGGCAGTTTGTAGCCGTTGGAATCAAAAAACTTTATGCCGTTGTCGTGGTAGGGGTTGTGGGAAGCGGAAATAACCACGCCAAAATCTGCCCGCATGTTGCGGGTAAGAAAGGCAATGGCCGGGGTGGGCATGGGGCCTACCAGCAAAACGTCCATGCCGGCGGCGCAAAGCCCGGCGGTAAGGGCGTGTTCAAAAATATAACCGGAAAGGCGGGTATCCTTGCCTATAAGCACCTTGTGTTTTTTATTGCCGCTTCTGAAGTAGGTGCCCGCGGCCAGCCCCAGGCGCAGGGCCATATCCGGCACCATGGGGTAGACGTTGACCTGACCGCGCATTCCATCTGTTCCAAAAAGACGCTTACCCATTTTTGTTCCTTTAGTTATATGGGTTATTCCTTCGGCGGGGTGATGCTGATATGCCAGCGGTAACGCAGCGCGAAAAGCCGTATGGCTGTGCAGGCCACCGCCCCGCAAATCATGCCGGCGGTATCGGAAATTTCCGGCAATTCATATGAAATTATTACGATTACTGAACCGACAATGGCTGCCGTGGCATAAATTTCTGTACGCAGAATAATGGGCATTTGCCCCAGCAGCACGTCACGGGCCACGCCGCCGCCCACGGCGGTTACAACGCCCATTACAACGGCCCAGGGGGCATCCAGCCCGTAAATAAGGCCTTTTTCCGCCCCGATTACGGAAAAGGCCCCCAGGCCAATGGCGTCAAAAATTTCCACCGGGTTGTTCAGGCGGTTCACAACGGGGTAAAAATAAAAGGTGACTATGGCCCCCAGCCCGGCCGCGGCCAAGGTATCCCATGAACGCAGGTTGGCGGGCGGCAGGTAGCCTAAAAGGATATCCCGGAAAATGCCGCCGGAAAGTGAGGCCGTGATAGCCAGCACCACCACGCCGAACAAGTCCGCCTGGCGGCGTATGCCCGCCACCGCCCCGCTGGTGGAAAACACAAAAATCCCGGCCAGGGTAAGGAAGTGGGTGAAATAATCCGGCGATGGGTGAAGGGCCATAACAGTTCTCGGTTATTTGGCGTGCTGCGTAAAGGGTTTGCCCGGGCGCTACCGGGGCAGCCTGTAATAATCGTTGATATATTCCTTATTAAAGGAAATAACAAGAGGGGTTAAGGTTATTCTTCATCCACAAAAGCCATAATTATGGCGTCCAGCCCGTTGTTAAGCTGTTCAAGTTTTGGGTTAAGCATGTCTGTTGCCGCGCGGGCTTCTTCGCTGGTCAGAAAAAGCACTGGTGGGTCACCGGGCAAATTTTCATAGACACCGTCAATGTGTATGGCAACATAGTCCAGCAGGCAGGCGCTGTTCAGGTAAAATTCCGGCATGTCGTCATAATCGAAATGCACAACCGGGGAACAGTCATTTACAGATTTTACAAGCCACAGGCCAGGTATTTCATCGCCGCCAAGTTGGGACAGTTCAAGCACGGCCGGCAGGTTGCCCGTTTCTTTGATGAAGGCCTGCACCGCCTTGTGCCATAGCGCGCGGTCGTGATAGTTTATGTTGTTTATGTCGGTCAGCAAACCAAGCGGGTTCAGCAGGCTGTGCAAGTTATGGGCCACCATATACCAGGTTGTGCCGCCCCGGTCATCCAGCATAAAAAAGAAGTCTGTCACGCCATATGGCGTAAAAGCCTCATCTTTTTCCAGTATGAAGGAAAACAGGGGGGAAGGCGCGTTTGACAGGCGGAGGTCGCGGTCAAAGGAAAGCAGCAGCCGGGCATCCCAGGGCAGCTGCCCAATTTTGTCTGGCGTGGCCGGTTTTTTGGGGCCAGCCGAAGGCCTTGCCCAGCGGGGTAGTCTTTTTATGGGGGTGTCACAATGCAGGGGCACCTTTATGGCGTTGATTTCCTCTTCGGTCATGGGGTTGGGCGTGATGCCCCTTTCCGCGTAGATACGCTTCAGTTTGGCGTGGGTTTTATCCCACAGTTCCTGCTGGCGCTGGGTAAGGCTATTCGCGCCTTCAGCGGCAAATGCCATTGGCGCGGCAAGCGGCAGGCAAAGCGCGGCAACCGCAAGAAGGGAAGATAATTTTTTCATAAGAATCCGCCTTATATAGGGTATGGAGCGTCCACAGGTTCAGGCGACACTGTTTGGGCAGTGTAGTCACAAGCGTGAATTTTGTTCTTTGACGCAGGCAGAGGGCAAAAGGCAACTCGTGACCACACTGCCTAAATGGCCGCCCAAATATGGGTGGCAGACATATACACCAGGGTAATGCCCAGGCCAAGCTTTACCACAAAGCCGCCAAAGCGCCCCAGGGTGGCCCCCCAGGCCGCTGTGGCCGCCGGGCCGCTTGCCTTGCCGCAAATTTTTTCCATAATAAAGCAGCCGGTAAAGGCCCCGGCCAGCGCACCGGGCAATGCGCCAAAGCCCAGCAGAAAGCCCGCGCCCAGGATGGCCCCCACAAAGGCCCCTATCATGCCGCCCAGGCTGCCCTTGCCGCTGCCGCCGTATTTTTTGGCCCCGTAGTTGCCCAGCCAAAATTCCAGAATTTCACCCAGCACGCCAAGGCCGACCATAAGCAGCAGAATTTTCCACCCAAATACCGGGTTGCCGGAAGGCGCGTCAAAAACCAGTTCCCATATCCCGGCCAGGGCAATTACCACCCAGTTGCCGGGCAGGCCGAACATCAGCAGAAAAAGCGCCAGAATCATCAGCGCGATAACAACAACGGCCAGTGTGTAAGTCATTTTTACCTCTTGAGATTGCCGGGCCGGCCTTTGCTTGGGGCCGCCCTTTTCCGGTTGCCTTTTACTTCAGGCTTTCTTCAATTATATTCAGGGCCTTTTCCACAAGTCCCCTGTCCGCCTGGCTGCCCATGTGCCCGATGCGCAGCACCTTGCCCTGCATGGGGCCAAAGCTGCCGCCCAAAAGCAGCCCGCGTTTTTGCAAATCTTTTTGCCAGGCCGCGCCGTCTTTACCTTGCGGCACTTGCAGGGCCGTCACGGTGGGGGAATTTATGGCCCCCGGCGCGGGGAAAAGTTCTATGCCCAGGCGGGCCAGGCCTTCCCGGCAGAAGCGGGCAACGCTGTCATGCCGCCGGAAGGCCGCTTGCAAGCCGCTTGCCTGTTCGTTTGCCAAGCCGCTTTCCTGTCCGTTTGCCAGGCCGCTTGCAAGCAAGCCGCCTGCCTGTTCGGCCTGCTTGCCCGCCGGTTTTTCTTGGCCCCCCGGCAGGTGTTCATTCAGCAGTATTTCCAGCCCGCGTTTCAGGGCGGCGGTGCCGTGCCGGTAGGGGGTGTAGGGGAAGGGGGCAGGGCTGTCCGGGTCAAGTTTTTCAAAGGGCAGCAGGGCGTCATAGCCCTGGTAGTTCACGGCGCGGGCGGCTTCCCACGCGGCTTTGCTCATGAACATGAAGCAAATGCCCGGCGTGGCGGAAAGGCATTTTTGCGTGCCGCCCAGCAAGATATCTATGTTCCATTCATCGGCCAAAACCTGCGCCCCGCCCAGGCTGGAAACCGCGTCCACATAAAACAGGGGCACCTTGTGCAGGGCCTTCAGGCCGCCCAGTTCCGCCAGCGGGTTCAGGGTGCCGGAAGGGGTTTCACAGTGTACGGCGGTAAGCATTTTGGGCTTCAGCCTTTTTATCGCGTCTTCAACGCGCGCAAGGGCATCGCCCTGGTTCAGGGTGCTGTTGTAGGGGAAGGAAAGCTTTTCCACCCGGCAGCCAAGGTTTGCGGCCATGTCGCCAATGCCGTCGCCAAAAATGCCGGTGCCTACGGAGAGCACGGCGTCGCCGGGCTTCAGGCAGCTTTTAAGCCCGGCCCACAGGCCCAGCATGCCTTCACCGCTCATTATTACCGGGGTGGAACGGGTGGCGGCAAGCTTTTGCAGCAGTTGCCCGGTTTGCAGGTAAAGTTCAAGGTGGTCGGCTTCCAGATGCCCGGCGTCAAGGTTTTGGGCCATGGCTGAGAGGATTTCCGGGTAGACGGAAACCGGGCCGGGAAGAAGTGAAACTGTTTGGTCATTCATTATTTTTTCCGTTACAGGTATCATTTTTTCCGTTACAGGCATCATTTTTTTCCGTTACAGGGGGCAGAGAGTTTACGGAAGCGCCGTTTATTGCCGGGTCCGGCAGCGCCCGCGCCTTGCGCCCTTGCCAGAAGAAGCGCGGCGGGGCCAGGGCGGGCGGGGCATCATGGTTGTAAAATTCCTGCATAAAGGCGTTTATGGCCCGGCGGTCGGGTTTTTCACCGGGGGCCGGGCGTGGCAGGTCTTGCGGTTCAATAAAATCAATGCGCAGTTCACGGCGCGGGGTAAGGATGAACAGGTTGCACAAAAGCGTTATGAAGGCCTGTTTGACAGCCTTGCCCAGTTGGGGGTTGCGCCCGGTTGCCACGCAACTGAAACTGCTGCCCCACAAACCTTTGGTGCGCACCAGCACAATGCGGACATCCGGCAGGGCTTCCAGAATGCGGGCCACGCCGGAATTGTTGCCCAAATTTTCCAGCCGGCTGTGGTACATGGTGCCGGAAGGGTAAAGCAGGGCGCAACGCCCGTTTTTAAGCGTGGCAATTACCTCGTTCAGCCCCATGATTACGCCCTGCATGCCCTTGCCGCCATCTTTGCGTAAATCTGGTATGGGTATGATGTCCAGCTTTTTTTGCACCTTTTGCATGAAGGGGCTTTTGACCTGGGCGGAATCCGCCAGGGGGCGCGGCTTTACCCCGGCCAGCAGGGAATAGATAATTACCGGGTCAATAAAGGCCGGGTGGTTGGGTAAAAACAGAATGGGGCGGCCTTCTTCCGGCGGGCTTATCTTTTCCAGCCCGCTTACGCGCATTTTATAGCGCAGGGAAAGTATGCCCCGCAAAATCGCGCCCGGCAGGCAGCGGCAACTGTCCGCCAGGTGGTCCGGTTCAAGCCGGAAAATGCGGCGCAGTTGCCAAAAGACGAACAGCACCAGCATTAGCGAGGTAAATACCAGCATTAGCCAGGGCGGGGTTTTGGCAATATCCATAAGGTAATACAGCAGGCCGGAAAGCAATATGCCGGAAAAACTCATGAAGTTTGAAAGGCCCAATACCCGGCCCTTTTCTTCCGGGCCAGGGCAAAGCTGGTTGAAGCTTACTTGCGGAATAAGGAAGGCCCCGCCGCCAAAGCCCGCCACAACGTAGCAAAGCAGCATCCAGGCTAGGCCGGCCCCGGCAGACATAAGCGCGGCCAGGGCGGAAAGGCCAAGGCCCAAAGCAATAAGCAGGGCGGTGGGCATGGTAAGGAACTTCCAGCCTTCCGCCCCATGTTTGGCGGAATAGATGGAACCGGCGCACACCCCGACCATAAGCGTGACCACGGGCAGGCTGGTAAGGGTGTCTGAAAAGCCCATCTGGCTTTTGCTGAAGTAATTGATGCACAGCACGGCCAGTGATGAAATGAAGTAGAAAAAGGCCTCTCCCCACAAGGTTACGGAAAGGGCCGGGGTTTGGCGCAGGCTGGCGGTTTCACGCAAGGAAACAAGCGGCCCGGCCAGGGGGAAGGGCCTGGCCTGCGGGGAAGCAGCCGGGCAGGCGGCCGGGCGGCGGCGTATGGCAAAGGAAAAGAGCAGCCCGATTATGGACGCCACAATGGCAATGCCCGCCACCAGCGCCCGCCCGAAGGGGCTAAGGTTTTGCCCCGGCATGGCGTTTATGGCGTTTGCCAGGCTTGCGGAAAGGAAGGCCGGGGCCTTCCAGTCCAGGCACACCCCGGCCAGGGCCAGGCCAAGCAATATGGTGCAAGTAGTGGTAAGTTTTATAATGGCGTTTACCGCCGGGACTTTTTCACTGGGGAAAAGTTCCGGAATGGAACCGTTCATGGCCGGGCTGAACAAAGTGGATTGCGCGGCCATGATGAACACAACCCCCAGCATGGCCTCCCAGCCAAGCGTGGTAAGCGCGGCCAGGGCCAGCAGCATGGCCGCCAGTTCCATAAACTTGGAAATAATGATGATGCCGCGCTTGCTGTACCTGTCTGCCAGCCAGCCCGCCCAGGCGGAAAACAGGACAAAGGGCAGGGCGAAAAGTATGGTGCCCCAACCCTGCAAACGCGACAGCCCGGCGTTTATGGCCAGCAGCATTACCGCCTGCTTGAAAAAGTTGTCGTTAAAAGTCCCAAGGGAATAGGGCAGCACCATGGCGGCAATGTCTTTGACAGCGGCGCGGTGCAGATCCGCCGGGTTTGTATTTTTTGAGGGCACGAATTATCCTGTAAAAAAATATAAGGTTTGAACAGGCAAGAAGGACGGAAGCCGGAAATTACCACCCTTTTGGGAAATGTTCAAGAGAGCGGCGGGAAGCGGTTTTGCGGGGAAGGCATCGCGCAACGGTTTACAGCAAGGCCAAAGGCCTCATTCAGATTGATGACAAACCCCGCAAGGCCGGGGTTTGTAAAGGCACGCCCGCTCCGGCGCCTTACGGCGGCAATGAATGCCGCCTACGCCTGCGCGGCGGGCTGTTGACAAAGAGGACTTTGTCAACAGCCTCAGCGAGGCCAAAGGCCTCATTGTGCTTTGGCTTCACATCATGTTTACCGGGTCTATATCCAGGCTTAGCCTGAATTTACCGTTGGCCTTTATAGAATGGCCGGAAGGGCCGGAAACAGCGGAGCAGGCAGCCGCGTAAGCCTGGCGGATGCGCTGCCAGTTCTGGCCCTTTATCATGCAGTGGAAGCGTTTTTGCCCGTTCAGCACCGGCAGGGGGGCCGGTATGGGGCCAAAGACCTTAAGGCCCAGCTTTTTTCCGCTTTCCTTCAGGGCCGCCCCGGCGCGGTTAAGCAGTTCCGGGCCGTTCGCAAAGTCCAGCGCGTAGGCCAGGCGCACCAGGGCCAGGTGCGTAAAGGGCGGGTAGGCGCTTCTTTGGCGGCGGGCCAGTTCCTGTTCATAAAAGCCGTCATAATCGCAGCTTAGCACATATTGCCAGCAGTAATGGGCCGGGTCGCGGGTTTGAATAAGCACCCGGCCCGGGTTCAGGCCGCGCCCGGCCCGCCCGGCGGTTTGCACCAGCAATTGAAAGGTGCGTTCCGCCGCCCGGTAATCCGGCAGGTTAAGGCCAAGGTCGCCATCCGCCACCACGGCCAGGGTAACGCGCGGGAAGTGGTGCCCCTTGGAAAGCATTTGCGTGCCCACCAGCACCTCCGCCTCGCCCCGGCCAAAGGCGCCAAGTATTTCTTCCATGCGTTCCGGGCGGCTGGTGCTGTCACGGTCAAGGCGCAGCACGCGGGCGCCGTGGGGCAGCACGGCGGCAAGGCCTTCTTCCAGCTTTTCCGTGCCTTGGCCCAGCGGCAAAAAGCGCATGTTTTTGCAGTGCGGGCAGGGCGAGGGGAAGTTTACGCTGTACCCGCAATAGTGGCAGGCCAGCCGTTCACGCCCCTTGTGATAGCTAAGGGCTATGTCGCAGTGCGGGCATTTTACCGTGCCGCCGCAGGCCAGGCAGAACATCATGGGCGCGTAGCCCCGGCGGTTCAGCAGTATCATGGCCTGTTCGCCGCGTTCCACCGTGTTTTTAAGGGCCTCTATGGTTTCCGGGGCCAGCAGTTCCGGCCCGGCAAGCTGGCGGTTAAGCCGCACCAAAGTCACTTCCGGCAGGGTGCCGCCGCCCACCCGGCTGTTCAGGCGGTGCAGCCGTATATGCCCGTTTTGCGCGGCGTAAAAGCTTTTCAAGTCCGGCGTGGCGGAACCCATTACCAGGGTGGCCCCCCGGCGGGCCGCGCGGTACCAGGCCAGGTCTTTGGCCTGATAGTTCAGGCCTTCATCCTGCTTGAAGGAACTATCGTGCTCTTCATCCAGAATGATGGCCCCGATATTTTCCACCGGCAAAAAAAGCGCGGAACGGGTGCCCACAACCAGAACCGGCCTGCCGCCTTGCGAAGCGGGACTGACGGATGGAACAGGCCCGGCGGGGTTGCCGGAACTGGTGGAATTACCGGAATCACCAGAACCGCCCGGACTGGTGGAACTGGAGAAGCCGCCGGAACAGCTGGAATCGCCCGAGCTGGCCGAACCGGCGAAACTGGCGGGCCGGGTGATTTCCCCCAGTTCGCGGAAGCAGGCCTCGCGGGCGGCCGGGGGCTGGTAGCCGTGGGAAAGGTATACCGGGAAGTGGGGAAAGCGGGCCTGCACGTCCCCTTTGAGTTTCAGGGCCAGGGCCACTTCCGGGGCCAACAGCAGGACGGACTTGCCCCGGCGCAGCACTTCGGCGGCAAATTCCAGATAAACCGCTGTCTTGCCGCTGCCGGTAAGGCCGTAAAGCAGGTGGCTTTCTGTCTTGCCGCTGTCCAGCGATGCGGTAAGGGCGGCCAGCGCGGCATCCTGTTCCTCTGTAAAGGTATAGGGGCGCGGCGCGGCAAGCAGGCGCAGGGTTTCCGCCCGCTGCTGTTCCGGGCGCAACTGTTCTGGTGCAAGCTTTTTCTTTTCCGCCAGTTGCGGCAAAATTTCTTCGGTCAGGGCATCGGCGGACTGCAAGCGCACCAGGCCGCGTTCCGCCAGGGTGTCAAGCGTTGTTCCGGCCCCGTCGCCCAGGGCGCGGGTAAGGTATTTGCGGCTGACAACGCCTTTTTCCTGCAAAAAGTCCAGCAGTTCCACCTGTTTTTTGGCGGAAGGCTTTACCGCCCAGGGCGGGTCGGCGGCCAAAATGCACAAATCATTTTCCGCCTTGCTGCGTCCTTTTACAAAGCTGGCCCGGCCTTGCAGCAAAAGTGCGGCGTAAACGGCCTTGCCCTCGTCCGGCAGGGCGGCCAGTTCCCTGACAGAAAGTTCCTTCGGCTTGCCGCCGCTGAAAAAACGCCAGCGGGCTTGTGTGGCCTTTAAACCGGCGGGCAGCAGCCCGGCCAGGATGCGGCCCGGCGTAACCGCCTGGCGCAGGGCCAGCTGCGCCACAAAATCCATGTAGGCGGCGGAAAGCAGGGGGTGGCGTTCCAGCGGCCAGCCCAGATCCTTCAACTGAAATTCCGCCTTTGGGGCAGCCGGGCCGTCCGCGTCATGCGTGGGGCCTTGCGGTTCCGCTTCCTGCCCTGCTTCTTGCGCCGCTTCCTGCGCCGTTCCCTGTTCCGGCTGGCCCGCTTCCTGCTCTTGCCCTGCTGCTTGTTCCGGCTGGCCAGGCGCTTCCGCGCCGTTTTCCAGCCCCATGAACACGGCGGAACGCAAGCCCTTGCCCAAAGGCACGGCGCAGCGCAGGCCAAAGGCTTCCGCTTCCGGGCAAAACAGCGCGGCCAGAGATTCCGGCAGGCGGTAGCTCAGGGTGGAATATGGCGGGGTTAGAAGGGCGAATTTTCCGACTTGTTCCGGCATTGGTTTCGTAAAAGTTGTGTAAATGTGATTGCAAGGAAACGCCGATTAAAGAGGATTTTTGCCCTCTGGCAAGGAAGGCGAGTTCCGTGCGGAGCGAAGTGTATCAAGACATACATAAGCTTCGCGCGGGATGAGCCTGACGCGGCCAGTGGGCAAAAAGACCATTAATCAGGTTTCCTCAAGCTCTTTGTTGACGAAAAGATATTGTAGCAGTAAAGTCTGCTCCGCGCTATCTTTTTCTGGCAGCGCTTTTTTAACCTTCATCTTCATCAAACACGACATGGCAAACGAATTTAAAGACAAAAATTTCGGCGGCAAAAGGAATGACGGTCAGGACGGCGACCGTGGGCCGGGCGGCAGACCTCGCGGCCCCAAAGAATATGGCAGCCGTGAACCCCGTAACCGCGAATCCGGCAACCGTGAGCCCGGCAGCCGTGAATCCGGCGGGCGGCCCAGCGGCGACAGGCCGCGGGGCGGCAAGTTCGGCCCCCGTTCTGGCGGGCCCGGTGGTTTTGGCGGCCCCGGCGGTTCAGGCGGCCCCGGCGGTTCAGGCGGGCCGGACGGCCAGCGCCTTAGCCTTGCGGAAGAAATTATCCGGCTTGATGAAGATTTGATACGCCTTATCGCCCGGCGCAGCAAGCTTGTGGATAAAATGCGCGGCGGCAAGCGCCACGCGGCCACGCCCAAGTCCATAAAGGCGGAAAAAGAGGTGCGCGGCGCGTGGGAAGCTCAGGCCACCCGCTTCAGCCGTGACCCGCATTTTGTGCGCCAGCTCTTCAACCTGTTGCAGGACATAGAGGTGCAAACGCTGGAGGAAGCCCGCGAGCTGGGCGCCTTCAAACTGGCCCCGGCCCGCAAGCCCGTGGCCCTGAACATGCCCGCCCCGTCTTCCGGCCTTTATGCCCGGCTGTGGGCCTTTTTGGCGGCATCCACCGGGGCGGCCACCAGCCTGCAACCCGTGCAGCGCAATGACGTTACCAGCGATTTTGTGAAGGCCCTGAACCAGGCCGGGGGCAAAATACTGTGGAGCAGCGCGGACTGTTTGGAAAACCAGGGGCGGGAACCCTTGCGCATGGTTGAACAGACCATTTACGCGGGCGAGGATTTTTTCAGTTTCTGCCTCTTGGCCTTTGCCGCGCTGAAAGACCCCGGCAAGGTGCGCTTTACCGGCGGCAGCGGCCTGAAAAGCGCGGATTTGAGCTTTTTGCGCCACTTCATGCCCAGCCTTGGGGCGCGTCTGGCCCATGTGGTGCCCGGTTCAAACGGGCTGCCCGCCTCGCTGGAATGTTCCGGCGAGCTGCCGCGTTCCGTAAGCCTGCCCGCCAGCTTCCCGGCAGAGGCCTTTGTGGCCCTTCTGCTGGCCGCGCGTAGCTGGAATATAGATTTTACCCTGCATTACGGCGAACTTGCGGCGGAAGCCGCCGGCACCGCCCTGGCCCTTGCCGCCCCGGTTTGCTCTGCTGCCGGCGCGGAATTTGAGGTTAGCGGCACCAGCGTGCATTTTACCGCCGGGGCCTTGCTGGCGGAAAATTTTCCGCCCGCGCCCGCCCAGATCATGGATTTCGCCCTTGGCTCCAGCCTGCTGGCCCTGCCGTTTTTTACCGGCGGCACGGTGGAACTTGGCGGCAACTGGCCGGGTTATCTGCCGCAGGCCGCTGTGGCCCTGAGCATGCTGCGCCAGTTCGGTATGGAAGTTTCCCTTGAAGGGGCGGATGCCGGGCGCGCGGGCGCTGTGCGTTCCGCCCAGCCCAAAAGCCCCCTGTTCGCGGAAACGCGGCAAGACGCCAACCGTTTGCCCGCCCAGCTTTTGCCGCTTTTTCTGGCCATGCTGGTGGCGGCGGCCCGGCGCAACCCCAAGGGTGTGCCTTACCCTCTGCTGCCTGAAGATTGCGACATGGACAATGTGCGCGATTTCTTCAACCAGTTCGGCCTGGATGAACGGGACGGCATGCTGGTGTTCATAGAAGGGCAAGAAAAGGAAGCCGCGGCGGCCCAGGCCTACGGCTGGACAAGCCCCGGCCCGTTCTGGACCATAGCCTTTTCACTTTGCGCCTTCATAAAACCCAACCTTAAACTTTCCAACCCCGGCAGCATTACAGACCTGATGCCCGGCTACTGGGCCTTTTATAACGCCCTGCCGGATCCGGAAATTTTGAAAACCCCCAAAGAGGCAAGCGATGTCAAATCAACACGCAGAAGGTTCATTGCCGAATGAGGCGGAAAAGGCTTGCGGTTGCGGCTGCGACCATTCGCAAGACCACCTTTACCACAAGGAAACCCCGGAAGAAGCGGCGGCCCGGCTGGAAAATGAACCCGGCCCCCTGCAAGGGATATGTTCTTGCGATGTGAAAAAAACCGTGCCGGAAATATGGCCGGAAGATTTGCCCGGCCTTCAGGAAGTGCTGGAAGGCATTGAGGAAAAGGTTGCGGACTGCCAGCGCCACATCAAGGCCCTTACCCGGGGAGAAAACCCGGAAATGGGCGTTTATTACGCGCAGCAAATTCACATTGCCAAGCAGCTTAAAATGATGGCCATTTATCAGCGCGATTTGTGCAAGGCCAGAATCAGATCCTTACAAGAGGCCAGTGAACAAAGCCCGCTCTGACGGCTGCACTGGCAGGAATAATAAACCGTATAAAAATGTAACCCGTGAGGAAACGAAACAATGAAAAAACCAGTAGTTGCAGTCGTTGGGGCCACTGGCGCGGTTGGGCGCACCATGCTGAAAACCCTTGAAGATCGTGACTTTCCCGCTGAAAAGGTAATTCCCCTGGCCTCTGCCCGTTCAGCCGGAAGCAGCCTGGAATTTAAAGGCGGGGAACTTACGGTGCGGGAACTTACGGAAAATTCTTTTGAAGGCATTGACCTGGCGCTGTTTTCCGCCGGGGGCGACACTTCGCTGAAGTATGCCCCGCACGCCGTAAAATCCGGCTGCGTAGTGGTGGACAACTCCAGCGCCTGGCGCATGCACGACCGTTGCCCCCTTGTGGTGCCGGAAGTAAACCCGGAAGCCCTTGACGGACACAACGGCATTATAGCCAACCCCAACTGTTCCACCATCCAGATGGTGGTAGCCTTGAAGCCCATTCATGACGCGGCCAAAATCAAACGCGTGGTCGTTTCCACCTATCAGGCGGTTTCCGGCACCGGGCAAAAGGCCATTGATGAACTGGAAACCCAGGTGCGCCAGATGTTCAACATGCAGGAACCGGAAGTGAAGGTGTACCCGTATCAGATCGCCTTCAACTGCCTGCCGCAGATAGATGTTTTCATGCCCAACGGCTACACCAAGGAAGAAATGAAAATGACCAATGAAACGGTCAAAATCATGGGCGACCCCAACCTGAAGGTAACAGCAACAGCCGTGCGCGTGCCGGTGTTTTACGGGCATTCGGAATCTTTGAACATTGAAACGGAAAAAAGCCTCAGCGCCCAGGCCGTGCGCGGTATACTCAGCCAGGCCAAGGGCATTCAGGTCTATGATAACCCGGAAATGAAGCTGTACCCCATGCCCATAAGCGCCGCCGGGGAATATGAAGTGTTCGTGGGCCGCATCCGCGAAGATGAAAGCTGCCCCAACGCCATAAATATGTGGGTGGTGGCCGACAACATCCTGAAAGGCGCGGCCCTTAACGCCGTGCAAATTGCTGAAATGCTGCTGGAAAAAGATTTGCTGAAAGTGCGCGACAGAAAGGCCTTCATGTAGTTTGGAAACTGGGGGAGGGAACCCTAAGGGCTTGAAGCCCTAAAGGTTCCCTCCCCCAGACCCCCACCCTCCTGAACCCCGATAGGAGGGTGAAAATTATAGGGTTTCCAAAGGGGATCATGTCAAACAGGGGCCCTTTGGCGGGGTGCAGGGCCCTGCTATGAATGGGTGCCCCTGCTTGCCGAAGGCATTGCCAAATGTTTGCG
This sequence comes from Desulfovibrionaceae bacterium, assembly GCA_031552315.1. GTDB lineage: Bacteria > Desulfobacterota > Desulfovibrionia > Desulfovibrionales > Desulfovibrionaceae > JAVBMP01. Next base: position 15,351 of record JAVBMP010000090.1, read on the forward strand.
GAAGGCATTGCCAGAACCAAAAAACTTTGTTAAAGCAACAATTATGAAAGAATCTGTTTTGCCCCTGCTGGATTCAGAGGCCTACATAAAGCGCCTGCTGGAGCGTGAACGCCCCGGTACGGCGGATATTTTGGCCTTTTATGAACACCGGCTTGGGGCCGCGTGCAAAAACCCGCGCCTTATGCTTATGCCGCTTGATGACCACTTGGCCCACCGGGGCGATGGGGTCTTTGACAACATGAAGTATCTGGACGGGCGCATTTACCAGTTTGCGGAGCATCAGGCCCGCATGCAACGGGGTTGCGCCTCTTTGGGCATAACGCCGCCTTGCCCGTGGGAACAGATTCAGGAAATAATGCTTGAAGTGGCGCGGCTGGGTGGTGAGCCGAACGGCATTTTGCGCGTCCTTATAGGGCGCGGGCCGGGCGGTTTTGGGGTAAACCCCGCCGAATGTCCGGAGGCCAGTCTTTATGTTGTGGCCTACCGTTTCAAACAAAAACCGGAAAGCTGGTTTGCAAGGGGGCTTAGCGCCTTCAAAAGTTCCATTCCCGCCAAAAGCGGCTTTTTGGCCCAGGTCAAAAACACCAATTATCTGCCCAATGTGCTTATGACCAAAGAGGCCAACGAACGGGGCTTTGATGTGCCTATCTGCTTCAATGAACAGGGTTTTCTGGCGGAAAGCGCGGTAGCCAACATTTGTCTGGTGGATGAAAACGGGGTGTTTGCCGCCCCGGAATTCAGCAATGCCCTGCCGGGCACCACTATTCTGCGTGCCTTCAAGTTGTTGGAAGGGGAAGTTTCCACAGTTGTGCGCAAGATCGAAGAAGCGGAAATATTCCGGGCCAAAGAGCTGTTAATGCTGGGGACAAGCCCGGATTGCGTTTCTATCGTCACTTATGAGGGAAAGCCCGTGGGGGGCGGTGTTCCCGGTCCGGTTTCCGGGCTATTGCGTAAGCGTATTCTTGCGGACATTGCGGAAAACGGAACTCCGGTTCCGGGGCTGGCATGACCGGCCTTTAAAAGGTTTTCTCCCCCCGCATGGGTAGCGCAGGCGCAAGGCGTTTTTTGAACAAATCCGCTCTTGTGACCACGCTGCCTGAAGCGAGTCCGCTTTATGCAAATTCTATTGCTGGATTTTATGTCCGATGCCGCCGCGCCGGAATTGGCCTCCCTTGATGCTGAAAGGCCGGATCTGCGGCAGGTGTTGTGGCTGGCAGAGGCGTTGAACCGTTCCGGTTCATTCAAGCCCTTGCTGGTGGCCCCGAAAAAAAGCGCCCTGCTGGCGGAAGCCGCCGCCAGGGGCCTGCCCTATAAGACCGTGGGCGCAAGTTCCGCCGGGCGTCTTTTAAGCCGGGGCATTTTGGGGCACAGCCTTAAAAAAAACAACCCCGGCTGTATAATCCACAGCCATGACGCGCGGTCAGAGGCCTTTGGCGCAAAATTGGCCAAAAATAACCCGGCCATTTTTCACATTCACACGCAGTATCAGCCGCCTGTTGGCCCCGGCAAATGGTACAACTGCGGCGTGACGGTGTGCGTTTCGCCCAACATTGCAAAATCGTTGAAGGTGGATGCCGCCGGGCAGGAAGGTATACGCGTAATACCCGCCGCCTTTGCGCCGGAAAATTACCCGGAACGGTTGCCCCGCCAAGACAAACGCCTGGTGTTTATCTGTCAGGGCGACCTGGTGGCGGAAGCCAACCACGCCAGTTTGCTGAATGCCCTGGCGGAGTTGAACAGGGGCTTTTTCCAGTCCAGCGCGTTCACAAACAATTACGCGGGGTGGGAACTGCGCCTTGTGGGCGAGGGTGAACTTTTCAGCGCGCTTATCGAGCAGGCCACCCGGCTGGGCATTGAAAAAAATCTTGCCATCCTTGGCCCGCAGGCTGTGGCGGACGTGCTGCCCCATGCGGATATTTGCGTTCAGCCCTTTGCCAATGACGGCAAGGGGGTAATGGCCCTGAAGGAAGCCTGGGCCACGGGTTTGCCCGTGCTTTGCGCCGGCCAGCCCGCCAACCTTGATGTGGTTACGCCGGAAGAAAACGGGCTGGTGTTCAGCCCCGGCAACCCGGAAGAGCTGGCCCGCCAGCTTGTGCGCCTTGCAACCGGGGCGGATTTGCGCGCCCGGCTTACAGCGGGCGGCAAAAACACGCTGGCCCGCTTCACCCGCTGGGCTACAGCGCGTCAATATATGTCACTGTATCAGGAGTTTCAGCCCGGCAATGCGCATTGATCTGGTAACGCTTTTCCCGGAATTTTTTTCCGGCCCCTTGTCTTGCGGCTTGTTGCAACGCGCTGTGGACAAGGGGCTTTTGCGCGTGGGCCTGCACAACCCGCGCCTGCAATGCGCGGACCGCCACAAGACGGTGGATGACCGCCCCTACGGCGGCGGCCCCGGCATGGTAATGCTGCTTGAACCGCTGCTGAAAACCCTGATGGAACTTGGGCACAGCCCGCGCATCTTGCCAGGAACGGTTCAGCCAGCGGCGCTTTGCGAAACCGGCCTGCCGGGACAGGCTGGTCAACTGGGTCAATCGGGCCAGCCTGCCTGCTTAAACCAGTCTGACCGCCCGGGGCAATCTGACTACCCCGGCCAACCGGGTCAGCCCGGTCAATCGGGCCAGCCGGCGCAACCCGGCGGGCGCATTCTGTTTATGGCCCCGAACGGACGGCCCTTTACGCAGGCCATGGCGCGGGAACTGGCGCAGGAAGAACGCCTGACCATAATTTGCGGGCGCTATGAGGGCATTGACGCCCGCCTGCCGGAACTTTTCCCCATAGAACCGGTTTCCATGGGCGATTTTGTGCTGAACGGCGGAGAAACGGCGGCTTTGGCCGTGGTGGAAGCAGTGGGCCGCCTTTTGCCCGGTTTTATGGGGCATGAGGAATCCGGCACGGAAGAAAGCTTTTCCGCCGGGTTGCTGGAATACCCGCATTATACCAGGCCGGAAACCTTTGCCGGGCTGGCTGTGCCGCCGGTATTGCTGGGCGGCGACCACAAGCGTATTGCCGCCTGGCGGCGGGAAGAAGCCCTGCGCCTTACCCTGGCCCAAAGGCCGGATATTTTGGCGGATGCGGATTTAAGCGAGCAGGATTTACTGTTTTTGCGCAGCCTGCCCCGGCGGGAACTTGGGCGTAACCTGTTCAGTTCATTGGTACATTACCCGATTTTGGACAAAGATGAAAAAAGTGTGGCTTCCTCTTTGACAAATTTGGACATTCACGATATAGCACGGAGTTCATGCAGCTATGGACTTGCGGGGTTCTATATTGTCACCCCGTTGGAAGACCAGCAGGCCCTGTTGCGGCAACTTTTGCGGCACTGGGTGGATGGGGCGGGCAGCGCTTCAAACCCGGACAGGGCCACGGCCCTTGCCCTGGTGCAAGGCGTGCCCAGCTTGCAGGGCTGCATAGAGGACATAACCGCCAAACGTGGTGAAAGGCCATTTATTGTGGGCACCAGCGCCCGCAAGCTTGCAACCCCGGTTATTTCTTTCAGCGGGTTGCGGCGCAAGCTTGAAAGCAGCCCGGTGTTGTTGCTTTTTGGCACTGGGCAGGGCCTTGCGCCGGAAGCGCTGGAGCTTTGCGATGCGTTACTTCCGCCCCTGCGGCAGCTTGCATCTTACAATCACCTTTCGGTGCGCGCGGCCGCGGCCTTGAGCTTTGACCGCATTTTATCGGACTGGTGGTAAAAAATTTCGAAACCAATATAAGGTGACACTATGAACATCATTCAAAAAATCGAGCAGGAACAACTGCGTATCGACCTGCCTTCCTTCAAGTCCGGCGACGCCGTAAAAGTGCATACCCGCATTGTTGAAGGTGAAAAGGAACGTATCCAGATCTTCCAGGGCAACGTTATCCGCATTCATAACGGCGGCGTGGGCGGCAGCTTCACTGTGCGCAAGGTATCTGACGGCGTGGGCGTTGAACGTATCTTCCCCCTGCATTCTCCCTTTATTGAAAAGGTTGAAGTGGTAACCGAAGGCCGCGTGCGCCGCAGCCGTCTTTACTACCTGCGCGCGCTCAAGGGCAAGGCATCCCGCATCAAGCCCAAGAAACTCTGGTAGTTTTACCGGGCCGCATATATTCGGCCAGGCTGGAAATCACGCGGTTTCCAGCCTGGCTTTTGGTGTTTTGGGCGATTGCGGAACAGGGTTTTTTATTTTTTGAGGCCATTGCACAATGGCCTCTTTTCGTAAAAAGTGTGAGTTC
>JAVBMP010000081.1:0-6857 GCA_031552315.1 Desulfovibrionaceae bacterium
CAAAATCTTGCTCCCCACAAACAGGGATATGGCCGCCGGGACAAGCACTATGCAAACCCCCAGAAGGGGCAAAATAAGCCCGTATTGCGCAACCAGGGCAAAGGCCTGCGGCCCGGCGGAAAGGCCCACGCAGGCCACAAAGATTGAAAGGCCTATGTCTTTAGCCAGTTCCACGGCGGAAGTGGGCATGCCCTCCAGGGCCGGGTGCTTGCTTTGGAACCAGCCAAAAACCAGGCCTGCCAGCAACGCGCCGCCGCCAGTGCCCAGGGTCATGAAAACCCCGTTGGCTGTAAAGCCAAGGCTGCCAACCAGAATACCCGCGATAAGCCCAAGGCCCATATAAACAAAGTTGGTGCGTTCCCCATGGGAAACCGGCTTGCCTATAAGCTGCCCTACCACGCCAATATTTTCAGAACTTCCATAAAGATGAATAATGTCGCCTTGTTGCATGCGCAGGCCCGGCACCAAAGGCATACTGTGCCCGCTGCGTATTATGGCGGAAATGAACACATCTTCCGGCAATTTTCTGTCCAGCACCTTCTGGCGCAGTTCGGCCAGGGTAAGGCTGGCCATTTCGCGTGAATGCAGCACAAAGGCCTCATGTTCCGCTTGCAGGCCTTCCATATGCGCAATGGCTTGCTGAACGGTTTCCGGCCCGACAAATTCCGCCGCGTGCGTCATGCCGTTGCGGTGCCCTTCAAGCACCACAATGTCGCCGGGTTGCAGCATCAGTTCCGGCTTAAGGCCAAGCGGGTCGCCCTTGCGCAGCACTTTTTGCACGCGCACGCCTTCCAGCAGGCGTTCAAGGGCCGCAACTCCGCGCCCGTTCCGGGGGGCAACCTGGTATACGCGGGCCACTATTTCCGTGGCGGCGCCTTCCAGGCTGCTTTGGGCATCTTGCCCGCCGCCCATGCTTTCCCACAAGCGGGCGGCGCTGTCGCGCAAATTGGCCCGCAACAAAATGGGGGCCACCTGGCTGGCAAATATCACGATGGTCACCAGACCAAAAATATATGTTATGGAATATGCAGTCACCACGTTGGATTGCATGGCGCTTATGGTTTTTTGGTCAAGGTTCAAATGGGCTATGGCCTCGGAAGCCGTGCCTATAACGGCAGATTCCGTAGCCCCGCCCGCCAGAAGGCCGCCCGCCGTGCCCGCGTCAAAACCGAAAAGCTTTACAGCCAGCAGAATAACCCCAAGCACAGAAACAACCTCAATAAGCGGCAACACCCACAGGCGCAGGCTTTTAAGGTTCAGGTTGGCAAAAAACTGCGGCCCGCCCGCATAGCCAAGGGCAAAAATAAATACCGCAAAAAAGAAGTTTTTGACCCCGGCATCAATATTCACCCCGATTTGCCCCACAAATATGGCTACAAGCAAGGTGCCGCAAACGCCGCCAAGCTGTACCGGGCCGAATTTGATCTTCCCAATAAAATGACCTATTGCAAGAGATAGGAAAATCGTTATCTCCGGCAAATGACTCCCGATAAACTTCAAGAGAACTTCCTGCATGGCAGCCTGCCCTTCACGGTTTGATTTGCATGAGCAAAAAAGCACAAATACCAAATAGTTAAAAAAATCAATACGCCCACATTGGCCCATACGGATTAAAACCCGCGCAAACCGGACTATTCCGGGTTGAATAGTCCTGTTGCCATAAGCTACTGTGGATATACGAATATATACTAACCTGTTTCAAAATTTATTACAAGGCTATTTTGAAATTTTTTGCTTACTCTTGCCGCAAAAAACTTTGCCCGGTCTGAAACCTTGACCGGCAGCCAGTTTTTGGTAAAATAAAAATGTTTTGCAGCAAAACTTTTCTTTGCGGCAACCGGAAGCCAACGCCCGAACGTCAACGCCCGGAAGCCAAAACCTGAAGTCAAAGCCCAGAGGTCAGAACATGCTCAAAAGTATTTCCGCCTGCACTTTGCCCAACTACACGCGGGGTGAAGAGCTTTTTAATATGATTTCACACATTATAGGCGGCAGCATAGGGTTTGTGGCCCTGCTGACCTGTTCCATAAGCGCGGCTTATCATCAGAATATCTGGGGCATAGCCTGCGGCCTGGTTTACGGGCTGTCGCTTGTTCTGCTTTACACCATGTCCAGCATTTACCACGGCTTGCCGGCGGGCACGCCGAAAAAGGTCTTCCGCGTAATAGACCATTGCACAATTTTTATCCTGATTGCCGGCACCTATACCCCGGTTATGCTGGGCGGCCGCTTCAGGGAAGTGTACCCCCTGGCGGCCTGGGGCATATTCGGCGTGGTGTGGGGGCTGGCGCTTCTGGGCATAGCCCTGAACACTATAGACATGAAGCGCTTTCGCCACATTTCTTTGGCCTGCTACCTGGGCATGGGTTGGTGCATTATTGTAAAAATAGGCGCGGTTATTGAAGTTTTTGGTTGGGCCTTTTTTGCCTGCCTGCTGGCCGGGGGCATTTTTTACACCATTGGCGCGGCGCTTTATGTAATTGGTAAAAAGAAAAAGTATATCCATTCGGTTTTTCACATCTTTACAGACCTTGCCACGCTTTGCCACTTCATAGGCATTGCGGTGTGGGTTATGCCGGGCTGACGGCGCGGCCCCATCCACCTGACGTAACCACCTGTTCCAAACAGATATCTGGCGGCTATAAAAAAAGCCCCTCTCCTGCCATATTCCCGCAAAAAGGCCACTGCGCAATAGCCTCCAACGGCCTCGCCAACTTGCATATGCCCTTGACAGTGCATGCCAAACAAAATATACTTTAAAAGTTTGCCGTATCATTACATTATACCCATTCTTTTTATTTCCAGTACAAAAAATACAGGCTTTTTGGGGGAATCATGCGTGTTTCTATCTTTGCAAAAATAGCAATAATGATTATTTTTACGCTATTGTGCTCTACCCTGGCCACTTTCCACAGCGTGCGCACCAATGTGCATGAAGGGTTTAGTGAACAGGCCACTATCAGCATCAAAAATTCATCTGAAGTCCTGAAAAATCAGCTGGCGGAGTATGACCTGATGATGCAAAGCACAGCCTATTTGCTGGCTATGGATGAAGATTTCGCCCAGGCCGTGGCGAATAACGACAAGGAAGGCCTTAGAAAGCTTGCCCGCGTGGTAATGGATAAAAACCCCCTGGTGGAATTTGTAACCGTTACAGATACCAAGGGCGACGTAATGGCCAGGGGCCATTCCGACAAATCCGGCGACAGCCTGGCTTACCAAATAAACGTAAAAAAATCTCTGAACGGTGAAAGTTCATCCGGCTGCGAACCCAGCACCAACCTTGGCATGGCCCTGCGCGCCGGTTGCCCTGTGACGCTGGACGGCAAGATAGTGGGCACGGTTTCTGCCGGGCTTACCCTTTCCAGCCCCAAGATGATGGAAAAACTCAGCAAGCTTTTTGGCATGGAAGTTTCCGTCTACATTGACGATTCCTGCTTTGCCTCCACCCTTAAGCCCAAAAACGGCGACCCGTTTGTGGGGCAAAAGCTGCAAAATGCGGAATTGCGCAATACCCTGCTAAACAGCGGCAAAGATTTTTTTGGTGAAAGCGCCATTGGCGGCATAGACTACGGCAGCGCCTACTTGCCGCTGTTTTCCAGCGATAAAAAGCCGGTGGGCATATTCTCCTTTTCCATGCCCTATGAAAAAACAAAGTTGTACGCGCGTGGCATTCTTTTGGAAATTCTGGCAGTTGCCGGTATAGTCCTGCTGCTTTCCACCATTTTCGCCATTGTTGTGGCCCGCATGGTCATTACCCTGCCCCTGCGCAAAATTACCGCCCTGGTAAAAGACCTGGTGGATGACCGGGCGGAACTCAATTCCCGCCTGAACGACAAGTCAAACGATGAAATAGGCGCCCTGGCCCACCAGATAAACCGGCTTACCGGCAAGGTATTTTTGATGCTTTGCAACATAGAAGGCTTTAAAAACCTGGTCAACGCCATACCGGACCCGGTGTTCGCCGTTGATGAAGACTACAAGCTTATTATGGGCAACCTGGCCCTGTGCGCGGCCGCCGGGGTTAAAGACTTTACCGCCCTGCAAGGCAAACACGTGAACGACGTGTTCAGAACAACATTTTTCTCTTCTGAAAAATGCGGCCTGCGTGAAGTCATGCGCACCAAGAAAAAGGCCGTTACAGAAGTGCATACCCTGAAGCTGAATGGTGAAGATCGCGACATCCGCGGCCTTTGCGACGTTGTCCTTGACTGCAACGGCAATATAAACGGCTACCTTGAAGTGGCCGGCGACGTTACAGAAATTATGAAGAAGGAACGCCAGGCCGCCGCGCAAATGGAACATATCAGCGCGGTCAACGGCAAACTTACAGAAATTTCCAACCAGGTGGCGTCTTCTTCCAACATGATTCACGCCCAGACCCTTTCCGTGCAGGACGGGGCCAACCGCCAGCACAGCCTGATGAGCATCACCCTTGGGGCCATTCAGCAAATGAACGACACCATTCTGGACGTTGCCAGAAACGCCTCTCAGGCGGCAGATCAGGCCGGGGCCGGGCAAAGCAAGGCCGCAGACGGCGCAAACATAGTAAGTGAGGCCATGCGCAGCATAGATACCGTGCGCAGCCAAACCTCCACCCTGTGCGAAAGCCTGGAAAAACTTGGCAAACAGGCGGAAGGCATTGGCAAGATAATGAACGTTATCTCCGACATAGCCGACCAGACCAACCTGCTGGCCCTGAACGCCGCCATTGAAGCGGCCCGCGCCGGTGAAGCCGGCCGCGGCTTCGCCGTGGTGGCCGATGAAGTGCGGAAACTGGCGGAAAAAACCATGGGGGCCACGCAAGAAGTGCGGCAAGCTATTGAAAATATTCAATCCAGCACCACGCAAAACATTTCCGGCATGGTCAATGTGTCCAATTCCGTGGCCCTGGCAACCGAACTTTCCCAAAAATCCGGCGAGGCCCTGCGCGATATCGTAACCATAGTCAGCGCCAGCGCCGGACAAATAGCCTCCATCGCCGCCGCTTCAGAAGAACAATCCGCATCCAGCGAAGAAATACGCCGCAGCGTGGAAGAAGTAACCCACCTGTCCGAACAAACAGTGGAACAACTGCGCCTGGCCGAAAAAGCCTCGCAAGAACTCGCCAGCCTGGCCGAACAGCTACGCAACGTGGCGAATAGTTAAAGAAGAAGAAGAAGAAGAAGAAGAATGCCTCCGGCGGCCAAGGGCTCTGCCCTTGGAACCCGCGCGGGGAGTTGAACTCCCCGCGACCCCACGGTAGGCTTATGTATAAAAACGGCGCGTTCTGCTTTGGCAGAACGCGCCGTTTTCCTCGTCTTTGGCCTTTAACTAGATAAAAGAGAAGTCGGGCATTTTTTTGCTCGACTTTTTCTTATTTTTATGTTCTAGTTGTTTAACTAGATTAAAAATAAAGGAGGTTCAGCAATGGGGTTTCCTACAAAGGTACAGCTTATCAAGAGAAAGGATAGTGAGCAGTGGTACATCAATTTTCCTTCCGCCGTTGCTCAAGCCATGGATTTCGAGCGAGGGGAGGTTGTGGAGTGGTCTATTGAGGACAAAGGCCTGCTTGCTCTCAAGAGGCAGAAGGTACCTCCATCGCTGCTGAAAAAAAAAGTTCTGGAATAGAAGAAGAATTTACGCGACTCTTTGCACAAACCAGGCCTGCATTTGCGCAAGACAGGGTCTATCAGCGTGCGCTACGACTCGCGTTCAGCTCGCTGCTGGCCTTGGGCAGGAAAACCATTACAGGGATGCTTTGCGCTGGTGCCGAGCAGTTCACAGACTGGTCTGCGGCATATCGACTATTCAGTGACGAGCGCATCAAGCGTGATGCGCTGTTTGCCCCGGCCAGAGCGACTGTCGTTGAACGTCTGGCAGTGGATGAGCCTTTGGTGGTCATGATGGATGACACGATGATTCGCAAGCGTGGCCGCAAAATTCATGGAACGGCATGGAAACGTGACCCATTGGGGCCATCTTTCCACACCAATTTCGTCTGGGGCCAGCGGTTTCTTCAGGTGTCGGCGGCGTTACCAGACAGAGTCCAGATTGGAAGAGCGCGCGCAATTCCTGTTGATTTTGTCCATGCTCCCTCGGCGGTAAAGCCGAAGAAAAAAGCGCCCATAGAAGACTGGGAAGAATATAGGCGGCAACAAGCGGTAACCAGTGTAAGCTATGTGGCTTCCCTTCGTTTGCGCAAGTTGCGTGGTGACGTTGCTGAAAAACAGCTCATTTGCGCTGTGGACGGAGGATTCACAAATCGCACTATGTTCAGGCAAGTACCCGAGAATACAGTTCTTGTTGGCAGAATACGTAAAGACGCAAAGCTGTTCTCTGAGCCCGAGCGAGAGTGCGTTCCGCGCCGGGGAAGACGGAGCTGGTACGGAGCTCCACTGCCAACGCCAGAGCAGATGCGGCAGGATGAATCCATTCCCTGGAAGCCTGTGGAAGCCTTTGCGGCAGGTATGCAACATCAATTTGATGTAAAAGTTATCCCTGCTGCAAGGTGGGTGGGAACGGGAGAACGCACCATTTGCATTATTATAATCCGCCCACTGGCGTATCGATTACGCAAAGGACACCCACTGCTTTACCGAGATCCGGCATACCTGCTATGTACCGACCCCGGCTTACCCATAGAGCAGCTTTTACAGGCATATTTGTGGCGCTGGGAAATTGAAGTAAATTTCAGAGATGAAAAAACAGTCCTTGGCGTTGGCCAGGCACAAGTACGCAAAGCGCCCTCCACAGAGACCGTGCCAGCCCTACTGGTCGCTTCCTATGCATACCTGTTGCTGGCGGGAACGGCGGAAAATGTAGCAAAAACATACCTGCCCAGGCCAAAATGGTGTAGGCCAAACCCAACGGAGCGG
>JAVBMP010000057.1:0-6882 GCA_031552315.1 Desulfovibrionaceae bacterium
CCATTGCACAATGAGATTTTTTGTTCTTTTACAAGGAGTGCAAGATCCGTGCGGAGGGAGTATATTCACGCATACATGACCTTCGCGCGGGACGAAGCACGACGCGGTAAAAGGGCAAAAAGGCCATTGTGCAATGGTCTCGGGGTAAATGTGACTTACGCCGCTTGACAGCCCGGCATTAAGCTGTAAAAACTTCAGGACGCCGCGCTTTGCCATTTTTTTAGAGCATTTCATCATTGAAATTATCTATCCGAAGGAAATGCTCTGGCGTTGTGAAGCGAAGCGCAACGCCCGCGCGATTGCAGGCGGGCTTTGCCCACCGTTAAGCGGCAATCTTAAAGCGAACATATAATAAAGATTAGTCCGTTGCATCAGAACCTTTTGCGCCGGGAAGATAAAACGAGGCCAACAACCATGCCTGAACAAAAAAATCTTGACGCCCTGTTACGTTCATTCAGCGACCCGGCGCTTTGCCGTTCCCTGCTGGAAACCCTGGAAAAAAAACTGACCGCGCCCTTGCGGTTTATGGAAGTTTGCGGCACCCACACGGTAGCCATTTTCCGCAGCGGCCTGCGCAGCCTTCTGCCAGAGGGCATTACCCACCTTTCCGGCCCGGGCTGCCCGGTTTGCGTCACCCATGACCGGGAAATTGCCGCCTGCCTTGAACTTTCCAAAAAAGACGGCGTAATTGTGGCCACTTTTGGCGACATGCTGCGCGTGCCCGGCCCGGACGGCAACAGCCTGAAGCAGGCCCAGGCCGAAGGCGCGCGGGTGGAAATAGTCTATTCCGCGCTGGACGCCCTTGAACTGGCCCGCAATAACCCGGCGGCCACCGTTGTTTTGCTGGGCGTGGGTTTTGAAACCACCGCCCCCACCATGGCCGCCGCCCTGCAAATGGCCAAGGGATCCGGCCTGGGAAACTTCCGCCTGCTTTCTTTGCACAAGCTGGTGCCCCCGGCCCTGCGCCTGTTGCTGGAAGAGCCGGAAAACCCCGGCGCGCCCGGCATAGACGCTTTTTTGCTACCGGGCCACGTTTCTACCATTCTGGGCCTGCAACCCTACAGTTTTATTGCGGATGAATTTCATAAGCCCGGCGTGGTGGGCGGCTTTGACCCGGCGGATATTCTGCAATCTTTGCTGATAATGCTGGAGGAACGCGAACACGGGCAGCCTTCCATTGTGAACCAGTACCGCCGGGCCGTGGCCGATGACGGCAACCCCCGGGCCAGGCAAATACTTTTTGAGGTGTTTGAAACCGCAGACGCCCTGTGGCGCGGCCTTGGCGTAATTCCGCAAAGCGGCCTGGCCCTGAAGCCGGAATATGAGGCCTTTGACGCCTGGAAAAGCTTTGCCCTGAGCCTGCCGGAAGGCGCGGAAATAAAAGGCTGCCGTTGCGGCGAAATTTTAAGGGGCCGCCTGCAACCGGCGGAATGCCCCCTGTTCGGCAAGGCCTGCACCCCAGCCCGGCCCATTGGCCCCTGCATGGTTTCCACTGAGGGAAGTTGCGCGGCCGCGCACAAGTACGGAATATAATAATTAATGGCCTTTTTGCCCTCTGGCTGCGTCAGGCTCGCCCCGCGCGAAGCTCATGTATGTTTTGATACACTTCGCTCCGCACGGAACTCGCCTTCCGTGCCACAGGGCAAAAATTCTCATTAGTTTAATAAGGAAAGGAAGAAACATGGCAAACGACATTCTGTTGCTGGACTACGGCAGTGGCGGCAAGGCTTCGCAGCGCCTGATATCCGAGCTTTTCATCAAATATTTTTCCAACCCGGTGCTGAACCAGCTGAATGACGCCGCCCTGTTGGACATAGGCGGCCCCATTGCCATGAGCACAGACAGCTATACGGTGGATCCGCTGGAATTTCCCGGCGGCAACATAGGCACGCTGGCCGTGCACGGCACGGTAAACGATGTTGCCATGCTGGGGGCGGAACCGCGCTACCTTAGCTGCGCCTTTATTTTGGAAGAAGGCTTGAGCATGGCCCTGCTGGAACGCATGGTGGCAAGCATGGCCCAGGCCGCGCAAAAGGCCGGGGTAAGCATTGTTACCGGTGATACCAAGGTAGTGCCGCGCGGCGCGGCGGATAAAATGTTTATCAATACCACCGGCATAGGCCAAATAATAACGCCAAACCCGCCTTCCGGTGCCAATGCGCGGGCCGGGGACGCCGTGCTTGTTTCCGGCAGTATGGGCGACCACGGGCTTACCGTGCTTTCACAACGCGCCGGGCTTGCCATAAGCCCGCATGTTTCATCGGATTCCGCCGCGCTTAACCACATGGCAAACGCCCTGGCCCGCGCCCTGCCCGTGCATGTGCTGCGTGACCCCACGCGCGGCGGGCTGGCGACCACACTGAATGAAATAGCCTTGCAGTCCGGGGCGCTTTGCCTTATTGAAGAAGAAAAAATTCCGGTGCTTGCGGATGTTGCCGCCGGTTGTTCCGTGCTGGGGCTTGACCCGCTTTATCTGGCCAATGAAGGCAAGCTGATTTGCATTCTGCCGCAAGAACACGCCGAACAGGCGCTGGAAATAATGCGATCCTTCCCCGAAGGCCGCGCGGCAACGCAAATAGGGCGCATTCACAGGCCGGAAGACCAGCGCGGCGGCAAGGCCGGGCAGGTACTGCTGCAAACTGCCCTGGGCGGCAAGCGCCTGCTGGGCATGTTGGAAGGCGAACAGCTGCCAAGGATATGTTAGGGACTATTGACACTACGGCCCTTTTGCCCTCTGGCTGCGTCAGAAAGGCTTTTTATTCCGGTCGAGTACCATAAAAGTACACTCCCTCCATAAAAAGCCTTTCTTCCTTGCCAGAGAACAAAATTGCTCGTAGTGTCAACAGTCCCTGTGCTGGTACGCACGAGGGCCATGAACCCCGCGCCCCTCAGCAGGCTTTGCCACAAATAAACTGCCGGGGTTTCCAAAGGGTTTCAAACCCTTTGGCGGGTTCCAGGGGCGGAGCCCTTGGCCGCCGGAGGCATTAAAAAAATTAAATCCAACCCGTTGCCAATAAAGGCATAGCATGTCTGTTCTAAAAACTCTGCGGGAAGATGTTTCCACTTCCGCCCTGGTTGCCGGGTTCATTGCCGTGCTGGTTTCCTATGCCGGGCCGCTGGCGATTGTCTTCAATGCGGCGCAGGCGGCCAACCTTTCCCCGGCGGAAATTTCCTCGTGGCTGTGGGCCATTTCCGTAGGCAGCGGGTTGACCGGCATTATTTTAAGCTGGAAGTTCAAGATGCCCATCATTGCCGCCTGGTCAACACCGGCCGCGGCCCTGCTTATTGTCAGTTTGCCCAATTACAGCTACCCGGAGGCCATAGGGGCCTTTGTTCTTAGCGGCGTGGCCGTGTGCATTTGCGGGCTTACCGGGTTTTTTCAGGGCCTGATGCGCCGCATACCCGTTTCCATTGCCACGGCCATGCTGGCGGGCATACTTTTTCAGTTCGGCGCGTCGGTGTTTGTTTATTTGCAAGACCTGCCCGTGCTGGTGCTGCCGATTATTCTGACCTATATACTGTGCAGGCGCTTTATGGCGCGTTACGCTGTGCCCATGGCCCTGCTGGCCGGGCTTGTGCTGGCGTTGGGCTTTGGCCTTGTTGTCAACAGGGAAGTCCACTTCGCGCTGGTTACGCCGGTCTTCACCGCGCCGGTCTTCAGCCTGTCCGCCACTATGGGCATTGCCCTGCCGCTTTTTCTGGTAACCATGACATCGCAAAACGTGCCCGGCGTGGCCATTTTGCAGGCAGACGGGTATATGGTGAACCCCAACCCGCTTATCAGCGTCACCGGCTTCGCGTCTGCCGTTACGGCCCCCTTTGGTTCCCATTCCCTGTGCCTGGCCGCCATTACCGCGGCCATATGCACCGGGCCGGGGGCGCACCCGGACAAGGACAAACGCTATATAGCCGGCATGTCCTGCGGGCTTATATATTTTGTTATCGGGTTGTTCGGTTCCGCCGTGGCCGGGGCCTTTTCCATGTTGCCAACGGCCCTTATAGGCACGGTATCGGGCCTTGCGCTTTTCAACACCATAAGCGGCAACCTGGCTATTGCCATGGGCGTGGAACAGGAACGCGAGGCTGCCCTTGTAACCTTTTTGATTACCGCCTCGGGCTTTTCCATGCTGAACATAGGCGCGCCCTTCTGGGGACTGGTGGGCGGCATGGCGTCCCTGTTCATTTTGAACGGTTTCAAGCCAAAAAACGTATAAAACAAGACCATTGCGCAATGGCCTTAAAGCAGTGAGCCAATACCATGCGTAAACCTTTGCCGCGTATTGCCGCCATTCATGACCTTTCCGGTTTTGGGCGCACCTCGCTTACCGTGGTCATACCGGTTTTTTCCGCCATGGGCATTCAGGTTTGCCCGTTGCCCACGGCGGTGCTTTCCACCCAGACCAGCATGATGGAAAATTTCCGCTTTGTGGATTTAAGCGCGGCCATGCGTGATTTCCTTGCGCACTGGCGCGAGCTTGGGCTGAAGTTTGACGCGGTTTACAGCGGTTTTTTGGGTTCCGCCGGACAGGCGGAAACGGTGATTGAATGCATTGATAACTGTCTGGAAAGTGATGGGTTGGTTGTCGTTGACCCTGTGCTTGGCGACAACGGGACGCTTGACCCCACCATGAATCAGGAAATGGTGGAATGCCAGCGCCGCCTGATAACCCGGGCGCATTGCATAACCCCCAACCTTACAGAAGCCGCCCTGCTGCTGGGTGAAAATTTCCCGGAAGCCGCCCGCGCGGCCTACAGCATTACCTGTTCCCGCGAGGCCGGGCGCACCGGCTGGCAAAGCGCCCATGCCCCCCTGGCCTGCGGCGGCCTTTCCCAGGGTTTTATCAAGGACTGGTTGCGCCGCCTGGCGGCCCGCGGGCCGGAGATGGTGGTCATTACCAGCGTGCCGCTGGAAAACGGGGCCTTAAGCTCCGTAGTGGCCTACAACAGAAAACAGGAACGCTTCTGGAAGGTGGATTGCGAATATATTCCGGCCTTTTATCCCGGAACGGGCGACACCTTCACCAGCGTTCTTACCAGTTGCCTGCTGTTGGGTGAAAGCCTGCCCATTGCCATGGACAGGGCCGTGCAGTTTGTAACCATGGGTATTCGTTCCACATTTGGCTACGAGCTGCCGGGCACGGAAGGCATTTTGCTGGAAAAGGTGCTGGGCACGCTTAAGCTGCCCTTTACCGGCAGCCGTTATGAATTATTGGAATAACTCAAAATAATTTGGAAGTTATGAAAAAGAACCCGAAAACCGCCCCCCAGTCCGCCAAGGCTCCCAAAGCCCCCAAAGCCGCCCGGCTTACCGGGGTGCCGCAAGCAAGCGGAGAACACCTTTCCCAAACCCTGCAAACCGCGCGGGAACTACCCATAGGGGTCTTTGACTCCGGCGTGGGCGGGCTTACCGTGCTGCGCGCCATACGTGAGCGCCTGCCGCAAGAACGCCTGCTTTATCTGGGTGATACCGCCCGCCTGCCTTACGGCACCAAAAGCCCGGCCACGGTTTCCCGCTACGCCTTGCAGGCGGCCGGGCGGCTGGTTGAACGGCGCATCAAGCTGCTGGTGGTGGCCTGTAACACGGCCACGGCGTCCGCGCTGGAAGATTTGCGCGCGGCCTGGCCCAAACTGCCCGTGCTGGGGGTTATTGAACCGGGGGCCATGGCGGCCTGCGCGGCCAGCCACAGCGGGCACATAGCGGTTATCGCCACGGAATCCACCATTCGCAATCAGGCCTACCAAAAGGCCATTGCCCGCATCAAACCGGACGCCCGCATAAGCGGCCAGCCCTGTTCCCTTTTCGTATCTTTGGCGGAAGAAGGCTGGGTGGACGGCGATGTGGCGGAAGCCGTGGCCCGGCGCTACCTTACCCCTCTCTTTAGCGCGGGGCCGGAACAGGGGCCAGATTGCCTGGTGCTGGGCTGCACGCACTTCCCCCCGCTGGCCGGGGCCATACGCAAAGTGGTGGGTAACGGCCCGGCCATTGTGGATTCCGCCGCGACCACAGCCCAGGCCGTAGCCCATGAACTGGCCCGGCTGCAACTGTTGCGTGAAGGCGCGGATCAGCCCGTGCCCCACTTCATGACCACAGACGACACAACGCGCTTTGCCCGCATTGGCCGCCTTTTTCTGGGGCAGGACATAGATGAGGGAAATGTGGAGCTGGTGAACCTTTAGAGTGGTTTACGCTTGAAATAGCCGCTTAACGGCGAGCAAAGCTCGCCTACGACTATTCCGCGGCAAGGATTCGAAGACAAATCCTTGCTGAGCAATTCACTCATTTCAATCGTAAATTGCTCTAGAAAAAAGCTGAGGCCAACGCCAACGGCTCTTTTACTTTCTGCTATGAATATCAGATGTTATGTGGAAGGTGCATGAAGTTGCCGGAATGCCGGCAAGCTGGGCGGGGCAAGAAGGGCGGGGTGTGAAGGAAGGGAAAAGCGGAACCGCCTTCAGGCGGGCAGGCGCTTGCCGCCGCTGTAGTGGTCACGCCACCACTGCCAAAGTTCGGACTTTTCCGCGCGAAAGGTGCCTGTTTCATCCCGGCACACCGGCGCGCCTTCTTTATCCAGCTGCAAGGCGCGGCGCTGACTTATCTTCAAAAAAAGCGCGATGGAACGCACGCCAACCAAAATTTCCAGCGGGCGGCTTATTTCCAGCCACACCGGACGGGGACGGGCCTCACTTTTTTCCTGATACTCCATAAATTCTGACATGGCAAACTCCTTACATACAGATTTTAAACTTGACTTTTTGGAAAGCTCAAGGCAGTAAATTGCCGAGAGTGAATTGATGCGGACGCGTTGGTTTGCTCCAATTCAAACCGGCAATGCCCGCATAGTCCAGTTGGTAGAACAACTGGTTCACAAAAAGCAGCTATTG